>NZ_PCYR01000038.1:0-10168 GCF_002553805.1 Lactobacillus sp. UMNPBX19 | reverse complement strand
TAAGAGTTGGATTGATCGTCTTTTGGTATCTGAAAGTTAGTTTTTTCCCAGACACATTGTTCTTGATATAGTTTTTTAACATCTTGGACGTCACTTGGTTGAATTGTATAAAAAGATCCTTGTGGATACATAACTGAAATCCCATCTTTATGTCCTAATCCTATTGCATGGCCTAATTCATGTTCAACTGTATTCACAATCCGGCCATTATTGTAGCCGTAGCTTGGATTTAAAAGATAATATGAATTTAAGCGAACCGTGGCCTTAAGTAAGTGTCCAGTTAAAGAGTTGTATTGAGTATCAGTTAATCCAGCCGCATTCGTTTCACCATCATTCATTGACTTAATAATGATTTTGGCATTATTTCTATCATTTGTGATTTTAAAATTAAAGGCACCTGTATTGTTCCAAACGTTAATTCCATCAAGGGCAGCTTGTTTTAGAGTTGGATCAGAAAGATCTATGTAGACAGTGGCTGTATTAGAGTCAAAAGTATGTCCTTTAGAACTGTCTGCATTTTTGTCATCATTTTGGATTTTTTCAGGTGAAATAAATTGCTGTACTTTTGCAGTTAGATAGGGGAGGGGATTTCTAGTTCCAAATGTTTTTTCAATTTCTGGAGCTGCCTTTTGATAGGCGAACTCAAGCCCTACAAAAAGGAGGACTAGAACTAGAATTGTTTTAAAAAATCGTTTCACTTTCTCATCTCGCAATGTAATTTTATTTAATTATAAAACTAATTATTTAAGAAAATACTAAATAACAGTTGAGACTTTCTGAAAATTATAAATTCTTTTAGAAAGCGTATACATATGATAAAATAATATGCAACGTTTTTACTAATGCTAGAAATAGGTGACATAATTTTGGTAAAAGAAACTGAACAACAAAAAGAACAAAAGCATTTAGATGATGTTCTTGGTTTAATTAAAAAGAAAGAAAAAGAGCTTGATCATTCAATCGAACATGCACAAAATGAAGCTCAAAATATCAACTCACATTTTTTTGATGATGTGAAATTAGATTATGATGGCTACTCCACTTCAATGGATACTGCACTTTCTATTCACCAGCAACAACAAATGTTAGCGGAACGACAAAATGCTTGGCAACATTCAGCTAAGCAATTATCAACTTTGCAGCGTTTAGAAAAGAAGCCATATTTTGCAAGAGTTGATTTTCAAGAACCTAATGAAGAACCAGAAACTATTTATATTGGATTAGGGTCTTTTGCAGATAAGGAAGATCATTTTTTAATCTATGATTGGCGTGCCCCAATATCATCTATTTACTATGATGGAAAATTAGGAAAAGTATCATATAATGCACCAGATGGTGTGCAAACTGTTGATATGACTAAGAAGCGTCAATTTTTAATTAAAGATGGCAAGATTACTAATATGTTTGATACCAATGAATCCATTGGGGATCAAATGCTCTTAAATGTCTTGAATGAAAAATCATCTACACAGATGAAGTCAATTGTTACTACCATTCAACGTGAGCAAAATAAAATTATTAGAAATACTAGTGCTGATCTTTTATTTGTTCAAGGAGCTGCTGGTTCGGGGAAGACTTCTGCCATTATGCAGCGTGTGGCCTACTTACTATATCGCTATCGTGGTAATTTGACTTCTAGCGATGTTATTATGTTCAGCCCAAATCAATTATTTAATGATTATGTTAAAAATGTTCTTCCGGAAATGGGAGAACAGAATATGGTTCAAATGACTTACTGGCAGTTTGTTTCACGCCGTGTTCCCGGAATGAATGTTGAAAACTTATTTGAACAATTCGAAGATAATGAGCAAAACGATAAGATTGTTAACTTGAAGAATTCATTGCAATTCTTTAATGCAGTAACTCGCTATGCTAAACATCTTGAAAAGAATGGTTTGATTTTTAAGAACATTTACTTTAAGAGTAAGGAAAAACCATTTTTTGATAAAGAAAAGATCAAGGAAATTTACTATGGCTTTAACGAAAACTACCATCTGAGAAATAGAATTGAAGCTACAAAAGAAGCTTTGATTAATAGCTTAAACCGAAGGATTGAACCTGAAACTAAGAAGCCATGGGTTGATAAAACTATTGAATCTTTGGATCAAGAACAATTAAATAAGCTGTATGATCGTCCAGATCAAGAATTTGAATCTAGCGCAAAAGAAGAACACTTTTTAGCTCGTAAGATTGTAATTAATCAATTAAAGCAAGTTAGTCGCAAGATTCGTCAGAATCGCTTTTTAAATATTCGTGCACAATACTTACGTTTTTTGCGTGCCGTTCCTAAGATAATTGACTTAAGTAAATGGGATATTACCCAAGAAGAATGGGCTGCTCATATTGAAAATGTTAAAGAGCGATTTAAGGCTGGAAAAATCAAGATGGCTGATATTTCTCCATACCTTTACCTCTATGATCTAGTAACCGGACGTAGAACAGATTATGAAATGCGCTATGCCTTTATTGATGAAATTCAGGATTACACTCCATTCCAATTAGCGTACCTTAAGTACAATTTCCCTAGAGCTAAGTTCACGATGTTAGGTGACTTGAATCAAGCTATTTTTACTAAAGATGAAAGTAAAACCATTTTGAGTCAAATCTCTAAATTATTTGATCCCGAGAAGACCGATGTTGTTCAATTAACGAAGTCGTACCGTTCAACTAAGGAAATAACTAACTTCACTAAGCAAATCTTGCGTCAAGGTGAAAAGATTGAAGCTTTTGATAGACGTGGTCCAAAGCCAGCCTTTTACAAGCGTGATAGTATTGAAAAAGAATACAGTGCCTTGCAAGATATATTAGTAGAAAACGATGAGCAAACGCTAACAACAGCAATTATTACTAAGACATTGGCTGAGGCTCAAGAAGTTGCTAAAGTATTAAAAGAAAGAAATATTAAGGCAACTTTGATTGGGTCGGCAAACCAGCGTTTAGTGCCTGGTACTTTAGTAATGGCATCCTATCTTGCTAAAGGACTAGAATTTGATGCAGTAGTTGCTTGGGGCGTTTCAAAAGAAAACTATCATCAATTAGATGAAACTCAATTGCTTTACACTATTGCTTCACGTGCAATGTATAAATTAGACTTAATTTATACAGGTGAGAAGAGTCCTTTGTTTGATAATTTAGATGAAAAAACATACGTAAATAAGTAAAAATAAAATCCCTCTTGGATCTTGGTATAATTAGAACCTTGATTTAGAGGGATTTTTTATTATTAAAGTAAGCAGATAGGGATTGAAAGTTAATTCTTATGCATTTTGACAGACTTAATACATAATAGTTAAAATACTTAGCATGAAAAGATTAAATATAGCTAGAAAATATCGGCGTAGAAGAAGAATTCTGTATACAGTTATATTGTTAATTACTGCTGGGGTAATTGCCTTAGGATTTAATTTTAAAAGATTTCAAAATGAATATGATTGGCTTACTTTAAAGCCAGAACAGAAGTTAAATGTTCCCTTAGTAAACCAATTACCAGACTTACCAAATGGTTGTGAGGTTACCTCACTTGCGATGCTGTTGAAATACTATGATATTAATGTAAGTAAATTAGAGTTGTCATCGAATATCAAGCATGTATCGTCTTTTGTTGGCAATAATTATCGAGGAAATCCACACGTTGGATTTGTTGGTTACATGAGTATCAAGAATGCAGGCTGGTGTGTGTATAATGAACCCCTATATAATGTGGCTAGAAAATACACAAAGCGAATTCGCAATTATACAGGCAATGATTTCGTTCAGGTATTGAAGTTGGTTTCTAAAGGACATCCTGTAGTAATCATTACAACTTTGAAGTTTGATCGAGTAAATGATATGCAGACTTGGTCTACCAAGCAAGGAAAAGTTCATGTGACGCCGTCATCTCATGCTTGTGTGATTACAGGTTACAACAAGAAAAAGGGGATTGTGTATGTAAATGATCCTTATGGCGTTAAAAATAAAAAGGTAAGCTTAAAGAAGATAGAGGCAAGCTATAACCAGCAAGGTAAACAAGCACTTTATATTGAATAGCGCAGTAAAAAAAGCATCCCGTTATTGGGATGCTTTTTTATGATGCTTGCATAAAAATGTTTTTCAAAATAGAAACATGTTTTCAAAACTGACTAATATATTCAAATTATTAATAATGACATGTAGTATAAGAATTGTCTTAAGAAGGTACCTAATTAGACAAAAAGTTATTCATTAATAATTCAAAATAGATGAGTGTTAGACCAAAAAACAGCTGAGGATAATGGCTATCAAAAGATGTGGGATTAAAAGTATCTGAACTTATTGCAAGAGTTGAGTGTTTTGCAATTGTTGAATTTTTATCTCCAGTGAAAGATAAAATATCACAATTATTTTCGTCGGCTTGTGTGCAAAGTTCAGCAAGACGCTTTGTTTCCCCAGAATTGCTGATAATAATTACTAGAGTGTTTTTGTGTTTTCTAAGCATTTCAAGATGTGAATTTGATGTGCAACGAAAGCCATTCAAATTGAGATATTCGCTCATATAATTAGCAATATTTTGAGAGTATCCACTACCCAATATCATGATCATTGAGTTTCTATGCTTATCCATTAAGTTAGAAAAAGGCTTTACGTATGACTCTACTTTTAAGTCGTTTTCAGTATTATTAGGGAAGTTTGGTGCATCTGCTATTAGAAAGACCAATTCAGAATATCCTGAAAGCTTCATCTTTTTACAGGTCTTAACGATAAAGCTAGGAGAAGTAAAAGTTCTTTTAGCCAGTTCACGAATATTGATGTTTTTAATTTCGTTACGGTGTTGATTCATATAAATTAATATTTTTTGTTCATCAGTATTTAGTTGAAACTTTTCACTAATAGTTTGAATATTCATTGCTTTCTCCTATAGATTGAAAGAAGGACTCACGATGTCAGAAAAAGATGTTAAGAAAAATAAAGTACCACAAAATAGAGATAAAGAATTTTTAGCAGATCCATGGGCTAGAACCAGAACTAGAAATGGATTAGCAGCCGATTAGGTTATCTCTGCACTACAAAAATCAATCAGAAAAGGAAAAGAACGGGCTGCTTGTGAGTTTGCTTATGAGATGTATATTTCTTCACCTCAAATGGAAGAAAAATTATGGCGTAGACTTCAAGCTATTTCGGTTGAAGATATTGGAATGGGAAATCCACAAGCGCCAATTCTAATTAATAATCTGAATCAAATGAGACAAAACTTTAGTTACAATGAGCCAGATCGTGCAATGATGTTTGTACACGCAATTCGTTACTTATGTGAATCAACTAAAGATCGTTCGTCTGATTTACTTAAGAATATCATTATTAAGAATTTTGCTCTAGGTTATGTTCCTGAAATTCCGGATTATGCATTAGATAAACATACTACTCGTGGTCAAAAAATGGGAAGAGGGAGTATGCATTTTCTAGAGGTTGATTCTAAAGTTACACCTCAATTAAAAGTTGATAATGATTATTGGGACGAATACCATAAAATTCGTGAAAATTGGGATGATAGTAAAGTTATTCCCAATGCTTTCAAGTTTAATCCATATCAAATTTAAGTTGTATTTATCTTTAGTAAGGAAATAGGTGATCTCTCATGGCTGAAACTACTGCTAAAAAAGATTCACTGATTACTAGATTGGATAAAGTTTTAACGCCTATTGGACAAAAACTTGGAAATGAAAAGCATCTACAGGCTATTTCAAATGGGATGCTTTTCGGATTGCCATTTTTGGTAATTGGTTCATTCTTTTTAATTGTTGCTAATCCTCCGATTGTACTTGATCGGTATAATCCAAGAACCGCTAATATTTTTATGCAGTGGCTTGCAGGTTGGAAATATTGGGCAATGGCACATTATTCGCAAATAACTATTCCATATAATATGACTATGGGTGTGTTTGGGATGATTTGTGCGTTTGGAATTGCCTATGAATTAAGCAAGGCGTATCGACGTCTTCACCCTGCAACTGATGGAATGATTTCATTAGTTACCTTCTTAATGGTAGCAACTACTGTCGATAAAAATAATAAAATTAGTCTCAATAATTTAGGAACAAATGGGTTATTTGTAGCAATTATTATTGGACTATTAGCTGTTGAAATTAATCGTGGCATTGAAAAAAGCAAATTAAAGATAAAATTACCAGATTCAATTCCTCCAATGGTTGCTAATTTTATTAATTCTCTTATCCCGTTATTGGCTAATATCTTTGTTTTTTATGGTGCTAATTTAATTCTTGTTGGTATAACACATGCAGACTTTACAACTTTTATTATGAAGTGCCTAACACCAGCTACATTTATGGCCAATAGTTTATGGGGTTACATTCTGATAGTAACTTTAGGAAATTTATTATGGTTAATTGGTGTTAATGGTAGCAATGTTATTTTCCCAATTGTTTTTGCTACAGGTATTGCAGCAACTGGTGCTAATGCAGCTTTAGTAGCGAAGGGCTTAGCGCCAACTCATTTGATGAATTTACAAATGTTTAGAATTGCCGTTTTAGGTGGATCTGGTAATTCACTTGCTTTGGTAATCTTGATGATGAGAAGTAAGGTAGAGAAGTATCGTGCATTAGGAAAACTATCAATTATTCCTGGAATTTGTAGTATCAATGAGCCAATAATTTTTGGTACGCCTATCTGTTTTAATCCAATCTTAGGTATCCCATTTTTAATTGCGCCAATTATTAACATTATTCTTACTTATATTGCTGAAAGTTTACACTGGATTGGAATGGGATATATTGTTGATCCGTCATTTACTCCATTTTTCTTCCAAGCATATATGAGTTCAATGGATTGGAGAAATATAATTTTTGAAATAATTTTAATTGTTATTGGTATATTTATCTATCTACCATTCTTTAGAGTTGCTGAACAAAATGAACTAAGAAAACAAGGAGCAGCTGTATAGATAGAATTAAACGAAAGAGTCTGGGAAAAAACTCTTAAATCACAAAAATCGTTGATAATCATGGTTGCATAAACCTTGATAGATCAACGATTTTATTTTTGAGCTTTATCAAAATTTAGTCAAAAAGTGACTTTTTTCCCAGTCTCTTTCTACCTAAAGCCAAGCAATTAATTACTGGTGCTGGTGAATTTACCAGCTGCTGACAAGTATGCATACCGTTTAGCTGATAGTAAATTCGATGAAGTAGATGGGATTTATTATGGTTAAACTTATTTTGGCGAAGCAGTAAAAAAAGACGTTACTGACATGATTCACCAAATGTTAAAGGTCTATGAACAAAGAATTTTTGATAATACTTGGCTTTCATCTGATACTAAAAAACAAGCGATTATTAAATTAAAAGCATTAGTGCTTAAGATTGGTTATCCGGAAAAGCAAGAAGATATCTTTAGTAAGTTAGTAGTGGATGAGAATAAATCTTTGTATGAAAACATCAAGAATATCAACATTGCTAAAGAAAAAGATAATCTTGCTAAATTAATCAAACCGGTTGATCGAAGTGTTTGGTTAATGCCCGGAAACATGAACAATGCTTGTTATGATCCTCAAAGAAATGATTTAACTTTTCCAGCAGGAATCTTGCAAGAACCATTTTATGACGCCAAACAAAGTCGCGTTGCTAATTATGGTGGTATTGGTGCAACTATTGGTCATGAGATTTCACATGCATTTGATAATAATGGGGCTCAATTTGATGAAAAAGGCAATATGAAGAATTGGTGAACCAAGGAAGACTTTGCAGAGTTTAATAAATGTACGCAAGCAGTGATCGATATTTATGATGGTCTTAAATACGGTCCCGCTAAGTTAAATGGTCAACAAATAGTTTCAGAAAATATTGCCGATTTAGGTGGATTGACTTGTGCTATTCAAGCTTGCAAGATGGATAATGGTGATTTGAAAGAATTATTTGAAAACTATGCTCGTTCATGGATGAAATTTAGCATCCGGCAACGATAAAAGCAGAAATTGCTGTGGATGTTCATGCTCCTCAACCAACACGGGTTAATATTCCAGCCCAATGTCAAGATGAATTTTATGAGACTTATGCTGTCCGACCATCTGATGGGATGTGGCTCGATGAAGATAAAATAGTAAGTATTTGAAAAAAATATAAAATAACAATAACAATAAAAATAAAAATAGCTATTAATTAAATAACTATAATTAAAACAGCAAAATTAAAATGATTTCAAAGACAAAAGCATTATTTCTATAAAATTCAATGTCATTAAGTTCGACAATGTCAATAGCTTAACTTAATGACATTGCTATAAAATTATATACTATTTATTATTCTTTATATAGCAAATTATTATTCTTTATATAGCAAAGACCTATAGTGAATTTTAATTATTACGTATAATATAAAATTTAAAAATAAAAATTAAAAAATAAAAAACGCGAATTATAATAGAGATAAAAGCTAAAGAAGCGATAAATGAAAAGGTGGTAAGAAATAATGCTATCAAAAAATAATTTACAAGAACGACTTCGGAAAATGGAGCCTAAAAAGAATCATTATTCAATTCGTAAGTTTACTGTTGGTGTTGCTTCAGTATTAGTTGGAATGACATTTATGGAAATGTCAAATGGTCAAACAGTTAAGGCAGATACTGGCACACCACAAGTACGAGATCAAGAAACTCAAGAAAATAATTCTGCAGCTTCTGAATTAAGTAAAAACGCCAATATATCTACTCAACAAGAGGCTAATAAACAAGATGCAGTGGTTAATGAACAAAATGCTAAAAATAAGACAGAAGAAACAGAGAAGATAAATTCTACCAATGAAGTATCTCCTCAATCGTCAAATAATACTTCTGTTACTTCTAAATCAGTTACAGTAGATAGTAATAAGGTGGGGCATTTTGCTGTCACTCCAAATAGGGTGGGGCATTTTGCTGTCACTCCAAATAGTAAGAAAGATAATAAGATCAATTCGACAATAAGTAATAAAGTTGAAGAAAATTTAAGTGAAAATAAGGTAATTAAGCCTTCAACTAATATTAAAAAGAGTGAAAGTACAACCGACTTGAAAGCTTCATTACAATCTCCAGAAATTACAAAGAAAAAGTTACAAGAGTTAATAAAAACAGCATTATTTGCTAAAAGTAGTAAAGAGGAAAATATTACTGATGCAACTAATTATCCAGATACAAATGGAATAGTGTCAAAGGATCAATATATCTTTAATCAATTTCATTTAACGAGAAGTCTAAGGCCTGATAATCTTACTCCAGATGGGGAGCACTTGCAGTCTTTACCATTAGTCATTACTTTAGCAACAGATAGAAACAATCCAGGTACTGATTTGCATTATTATGTTACTGACGATGATTATACAAAGCAGTATGCAATCGGTGATATACCAGTTAACCAATCATATACTACAAATGAAGGGGTTACTATTTATAACTTTGGTAAAGATGGTATTAGCTTAAATAGTTCAACTTATGGCTTGGCATACATATTTGGATACGGAAAAGGAGTAGGAAAATTTTTAGAGGATCCGTATGATTATCATAATGTGTCAAGATCATGGGGAGACGTTGTGCCTAAAAAAATTACACATACTGTTAGTTATATTAATGAAAAAACGAGAAAAGAAATGCCTGGCATGCCACAAATTGTGCAAACAGGTTTAACCGGGCAAAATTATAATGTTTTTCAAGTAAATAAAAAAGTAATTGATGGCTATTATTTAACTAATAGTAGCGTTGCTCAAGGTACACTTTCCCAGTTTGAAAAGGGTGATACTTTTAGAAGGAAATGGGTAGATAGATCTGGAAATACAATTTATGAAAATTGGTATCAATTGGATAATAAAGGATTGATGCAGGCAACAATAAATGTTACTTCACCAAATGGAATTACATATAATGTAATTAACAAAGACGTTGTAGACCCAGATGGTTCGGTAAGTTATGGTGCATATAATTTTACTAATCCTTATGTTCCTTCTACCGCAGATATTAAATTACTTTATGCACCAGTTGGAAAAATTATTCCTGTTGACAAAGATGGTAAAAAAATTCCAAATGCACCACAACCTAGGTATACAAATGATCCAGATGATGCAACTAATGTAACTCCAAATGAACCAGTTCCAACTGTTTCAGGTTACACTCCAACAGTTTCAACCGTAACTCCAGATGATCCAGGTAAAGACACTCCAGTTATCTACAACCCAGT
>NZ_PCYR01000037.1:0-11751 GCF_002553805.1 Lactobacillus sp. UMNPBX19 | reverse complement strand
TGTATTATCAAATCTTTAAAATTTTATAAATGTCTAACTTTTCTATGGCACTTCAATTTTCTTTATGCTTTTTATTATAACCTATACACCCACTTTTATAAATGAGAAGTGGGTGTATACATAGTATTTTGTGGGTGTATACATAGTATTTTGTGGGTACATAATCTTGTAAACCATTGATAATACTGACTTTATAACTGCGCAAAAGAACAAAAGATTAAAATATAAAAGATAAACTTATAATAGGCTGCGCCTTTTTATTGATTCAATAAAAAACAAAACAAAAGAACACGGTGTACATAATTTGGTACAGGGTGTTCTTTTTGTTTGGCATTATTTTAAATAATGGATTACTGGTTATGTATCCGGATTACGACTTATTAAGCCAATAGCGACGTTTTAAGTTACTTAATGCTTAATTCTACGTTGAATGGTTTAAAACGCTTAGACGGGCAAATAAGCCGTTATAACGTTAAAGACTTGGTCCTTTAAAAATATCACGCGTTAATTCAATGATTCGATTAATTAATGCTTTAACTTGTTCAATGCCCCAATCTAACCTAGTCGGCGCTATTTTGGTGTCTGGATCTTCTCGCGCTATCATGAGGGTATTTAACCAGGAATTGGCCGTTTTCTTATTTTTTGTAAGTTCCTCATGATCAAGCTTATAAAGCACATAGCGTGCTTTAACATCACTCGTTTTCATACTGTTCACACCATAATCGTTTTTAAGCATATCACGCATAGCATAATCCAGCTGTTGCTGGTCTCGCTGCCGCTTCTGAAGTACTTGATGCGTTTCTTTCAGGTTTTGATAGTCTTCTTGGACGGCTGCTAGCTGCGCTTTGACTTGTCCTAAGGTTTGCTTGAGTTCTTCCGTCTCATTCTGGCTTTGTAAGGTGGCTTTCTTCATCGTGGCTAACACACTTTTAAAGCGATCTAAGTCATCTGGTTTAAGCACCGTCTTACCAAAGAGATTTTTAGATAAGTCTTGTTTAAAGTCATCAATTTGTTTTTCGGCTAAGTCCACTTCCGTTAAGGCTTGAGCCGTGATTTTAAGTACGGCCTGTTTAGCACGAATATTGTCTTCAATATCGGCTAGTTCGATTTTTAAGGCGTTAAACTGATCATTGTATTTTTTGATTTCAGCGACATTCTCAAACGGTAAGGTTTTGTTATTTAAAATCCCTTGTTCATAAAATGGCAGCACTTTTTTTAAATGCTGATCTAAATCCTCATGAAAGGTTTGCAGATCATGACGCGTGAGCACTTCTTTAGCGGAGACTTTATAACGCGCTTTTTTATCATCAAAAACCACTGGGACAAAGGCATAGTGCAAGTGAGGGGTTGTCTCGTCATAATGCACGACAGCGGCCACGGCATTTTCTTGACCGTAACGGTCATTGAGAAAATTGCTGGTTGCTTCAAAAAAGGCGCTCTGTTGCTCGTAGGACGCTTCTGCGAGCTCTTCAGGTAAAGTGACAATCCAAGTGGCTAACGCCTTCACATCGTCTCTTTTCATACAATAAACGTCATTTAAACGCTCATTGAAGCGTGAAAGCATATCAGAACCATCCGCCATGAGATCTTGATTCAGATAGGATTTCGACACATCAATTTCTTTGTTGGTGTGATGGTCAGTTTTACGTTCAAAATGAACGGCTAGACCGGGAACTGAACCACGCGTATTTTTCTTTAAATGCGCCATCAAAAATGCCTCCTCGAAAAAGGTTTTCCAAGACCAGTATAACACCGTTAAAAATCTGGTATAGCCTGTTATACCAAAATAATATTTTGGACAGGCTCTGCGAGGCACGTCATCGACAATCGATGACAGTAGCGTTTCCCCTTCCTACTGGGGAAACTGCTATTTTACAGCGCCTATTATCCGGCTTGCAAAACCTCCGGCGGGTCACGCCGTGACGGGGCAATTTATCATTGCAGGATCACCTTCAGTGAGAGCATGTCATGCAGAACGCTACCCGCGTGGGGCAAGCTGGTGTCAGCTTAACCACATAAAAAATAAGTTGAGATAGTACGGATGTCTATCCCAACTTATTTGCAAAGCCTATATAATCATCATGGCAGTCAAAAATAATGACCGCTATTAAGCCTGCTGACACTATTGAACATAATCTAGCATTTGCCAACAGAACATTAGTCATTATCTTTATAATCTATTTTTATATAAATTCCACATTTCATATAGCATACCTAATAAGGCATATATGATTATTAGTGGAATCGCTAATAGATGGTTTGATATTATCAAATAGATAATCACTAGAAATGACATAATATAGCCGAGAATACCGGTTACTAAGCCTGGAGAATAACTTTTAGATTTAATCGAACCTATAACATGTGTTACTAGGGCATTCCATGCTAAAAAGCTACTAGCAATTAATAAGCCGCCGGTATTGTTATTTCCATGAGAGATAAAATAATAGCAACTGTTTATCAAAACAATTAGAAAAGCAATGATATTAACTCGCCAATAGTAAGCAGGGGACTGTTGGCTGAGACTTGGTCGATAGGAATGATACCACGCTATGAATCCACCAGGGAAAAAGAATTCTTCAAAGCAATGAATCAAATATAAAATAGGTAATGCGAATGCAATATAAGACATGGTATGTACTCCTTGTTTAATCTAAATAGATATTAGCATAAATCCGTGGAATGACGGCGCTCCAAAATACCATTAATATATTCCGAGCTATGGGTTGTTTCCACCAAAGAAAATCGTCAATGTTATTGCTTTTTTTCTGTCTTTAAATCACGTGTAAGTGGATATTTTTCATTCATTTTCAATCGCCAGTTCGATTTCATGTATTTCATGATGCAAAGACTTAAAAA
The DNA here is from genome assembly GCF_002553805.1 of Lactobacillus sp. UMNPBX19. Lineage (NCBI taxonomy): Bacteria > Bacillati > Bacillota > Bacilli > Lactobacillales > Lactobacillaceae > Lactobacillus > Lactobacillus sp. UMNPBX19. The sequence goes on along the minus strand of NZ_PCYR01000037.1, from coordinate 8,892 downwards.
AAAGAGTCCCAACCATAAAATTCCTAATATACCTTGGATATGTTCTGGAAATTTATCTATAAAAGCTGCTAATAGAAGAATTAGGATAAATATACTTAATATTTTGATGTTAAAGATTTGTTTTTCTGATTTTCGTTGTTCAATCTGTTTCGTTTGTTCCTTAGCTAAGTAGTTAATCTCCTTTTCTTTGTTTTCATCGCTAACACTTTCGAATAATTCAGTTACAGATACATTCAATGCGTTTGCTACTAAACGTAATGTTTCTAAACTAGAGTCATCACCAGCCTCTAGTCGCTGAATCGTTCTGACACTCAAATGACTTAATTCAGCTAATTTTTCTTGTGTTAATCCTTTTGACTTTCTAATTAGTGTAATACGCGTTTCGTGACTCATACATTTTTCTCTCTTTCACTAATGATTTTATAAATAATTATAGATATGTGTTAAAAGAATTAACACGTCATCAGTCCGACAATTAGGCGACAGGTTACTGACAATACTTAGTTATCATGCAGACTTCTGCCCGTCTGGGATAATCTCGAGACGGTTTAACCACAATAATTAATTTTTGAAGTTCCTGATGAATTCAACAATATAGTCACTAAAACTTATTATTGAAAATCCAAGCAAGAGACCTAACATAGATAACTCATTTGATAAAAAGATCATACTAGGCACAATAAATAAAGCGCCAATCAAAATAACAATATTTTGTAAATTATACTTGATAAGAGAGTTAGATCGAGGTGTGCATTTTTGTTCATCGCGCATAAATTCATCGAGTGGAATATTAAATAGGTTGGAAATCATAATGATATTTTCTTTGTCAGGGTAACTTTTATTCCTTTCCCAATTTGATATAGCTTGATAGGAAACGTGTAAAGACTTAGCTAAGTCAGATTGCAACATTTTGTTAGATTGACGTAAATGTTTTATTTTTTCACCTAATTGCATATGATCAACTCCCATTGCTTATATATTTAATACAGAGCTTAGCAAAGTTCAGGTTGATAAGTCACTAAAGTATTTTTTTAGTATAAGAGCAAGAGTAGTAGGCTTTATGGTAGCGTATGCGGCTTTGGTAGGCTTGCTCTGCCTTGCGATATTCTTCAAAGATGTTAAATACCTCATCGGGAATGTCAATATATGTGTCCACAGTTATGTGGGAATAGTAATCTTTCAAGTTTATTTTTTTCATAGTTGTACCATCCTTTCAAATTTTGGTTTAGTGCGAATTTGAAAGGACGGTGGGGGTGAACGACACCGGGGGTCTATATACGCAAAAATGCCAGACTGAAATTCATAAAATCTCAATCGGGCATAGGTGTATTTGTTTCGTATTATGTAGTTTTTATTTTCGTGTTCTTGCCCGTAATCGTCCCACAATGTGGTAAGGATTTTTTTGATAAATTACCAAGTGTTAGGGCAAAAGAAAACACGGCGATACCTCCTTGGATACCGCCGTGTTCCTATCAGTCGTCATTGGTTTGTGTAAACGCAAAGAAACGGCGGCTCTGAAAATCAAAGCCACCGTTTCATAGGCGTGAAAATATGTCTGCTGTACGACGGCTTTTTTCTTTTGCTGTCGTGCGGCAGATTATTGCTTATGGAATTGTTTTTCTATCACATTACTGTTATAAGTACAACAAGTATACCAAGCACAATTCGATACCAACCAAACACCTTAAAATCATGTTTTTTGATAAAGTTCATTAGGAATTTAATTACTAAGACAGATACCGCAAATGCCACAGCCATACCGAGAACAAGAGCGAGCAGTTCTGCACTTGTAAATTCAAACCCGAATTTTAACAGCTTAAAAGCACTTGCTCCAAGCATAGTAGGTACTGCGAGGAAAAAAGTAAACTCTGCTGCTGCCACTCGTGAAACTCCTATGAGTAAAGCACCTATAATCGTTGCTCCCGACCGTGATGTGCCGGGTATAAGTGATAACACTTGAAATGCCCCTATCAAGATTGCTGTTTTATAGCTGATGTCAGAAAGTGCCATAGTAGTAGGAGTACGCTTTTTATTCCAATTTTCTATGAGAATGAATAACAAACCATAAAAGATTAACATGATTGAAATCACAATGGGGGTTTGGAGGTAAGCATCCAAATAATCATCAAATAGAATCCCCATAATAGCTGACGGTACACAAGCTACCGCAACCTTGAACCACAACGAGAAAGTATCCTTTTTAACAATTGACTGTGCTTTGTTCTTAAATTGAAAGGGAAACATCTTGTTCCAAAACATTACAACCACTGCGAGTATAGCTCCAAGTTGAATAACAACAAAAAACATTTCTTTAAATGCTTCGCTCATATTAAGTGTGATAAATTTGTCCGCAAGAATCATATGTCCTGTGCTGCTGATAGGTAGCCACTCAGTAATACCCTCAACAATTCCAAGAAAAATAACTTTTAAAATTTCTATAAAATCAAGTACCATTATTTCAAATCCTCCTTTTTAAAATGATGAAAGGTCATAAGAAAACCAACTGCTGATACAAGAATAATAATAGATACAGACAGCAGTGTAGGATAGCCGGTACTCTGAAGTTTACCCTGCACCAAGAAATAGGTGGCTGTCCACGGATACAACGCTCCCCATTCTTGATTTGAAAGTGCGGCACTTCCCATGACAATCACGGCAGAGCCAATCATCGGGGCGACAAATCCTTTTGTTTTCATAGCAACAAACACAAAAGGAGAAACTGTTAAAAACATCAGGATACTGCCAAACAAAAACTTGGGGAGCCATACTATTGCCACTAGTAAGCTATATCCCTCCAATGTAAAGACAGCGTGATATAGCCCACAAGCGATAAATATACCTGCCCATGTTACAAGGGTGAGCATAACAATCCAAAGAAGCAGGGTGCAAAATTTTCCAATTAATAGTTTTGTCCTTGAAATGGGTATGGGCAATATGGTTTTGAGTGTGCTTTCTGTGTACTCTCTGCTAAACAAGTAAGCTGCAATTGCCACATATATCATAATGTTTACCAGCAGCATGATATACAGTACACTGTCGCTGTATATGTCAGACAAGGTAAAGATAATCTCCGGCTTATCAAAATGTGTTTGCAAGGCTTCTATTAACATCAAAAGTGGGGTAGATAATACCCCTGCCACACTAATTAGCACCATTTTTGAACGCTTTAGTTTTAATAATTCACAAGAAATAAGATTAAGCAATACCGCCACCTCCAATCAGTTTAGAAAAGTAGTCCTCTAAGTTTTCCTCACTATCATCTATCCTTGTCACGAGCAGTCCATTTCGTGCAAATTCTCGATTGATTTCTCCAACACTTTGGCTAAAGTCATAAATTCTCACCGTACCGTCCTGCACTGTAAAATCCGTCATGTGGTAGTGGCTTTCTAAAATCTTTCCAGCTATCTCACTGTCAGATAAATCAAATTGAATGTATTTTCGATTCCTTTTGTGAAGCTCGGATATATTCACTTCCTCTACTAAATGCCCCTCGTGCATAACGCCGATAATATCTGCTATCTGTTCAATCTCGCTTAAAACATGGCTTGAGATAAAAATGGTAATGCCATGATTGTGACTAAGTTCAGATAACAATGAGCGTATTTCAACTATTCCAATGGGGTCAAGTCCGTTAATCGGTTCGTCAAGTATTAAAAGCTCTGGCTCGTGCATAATGGCGGCGGCAATACCAAGCCGTTGCTTCATTCCGAGGGAATAATCGGAAAAGACTTTTCTTTTCTCTTTATGCAGCCCCACAACTTCAAGAGCTTTTTCTACTCCACTTTTAGATACTCCCCCTCGCAGTTTAGCGAGAATTTGCAAATTCTCATACCCTGTTAAATTACTGTAAAATCCCGGTGTTTCGATAATAGAGCCTACTTTGCTATAAAGGGTATGGATATTTTCCTTATAGTTTGTGCCAAACAAGCGTACCGTTCCCTCCGTTGGGAAAGCAAGCTGCAACATCATTTTCATTGCTGTGGTTTTGCCTGCTCCGTTTCTGCCGAGCAAACCATAAATTTTGCCCTTTGGCACATGAAGATTTACCTTATCGACAACGGTGGCTGTTCCGTATCGCTTCGTAAGATTTTCTGTTTCAATGATATAATCCATATTTGATTCTCCTTTCCGTGGGTTGCTGTTCTTGTTTTCGCTGACCACAATTTTATTATCCACGAGTATTGCATAGAAGTCAGAAATCTACCGTCACAATGCCGACACAATAGATGTCAGCACGAAAAAAGCTCCGACACTTATCGTGTCAGAGCCTATTTTAAAGGGTTTATGGCATTTTACTTTGTTTGGGTTTGCTTTATCCAGACAAATATTTTAGCAACAAATAGCAGAAACATAAGGGCGGTTACATAGGATTGTCTTGCCGCAGCGAAGAAGCAGATAAAAAGCGTACTCAGCACGAGAGAGCATTTTGTGATTATGTTGCTCCATGATTCCTTTTCAAAACAAACACACATCAGTTTCGCTATCCCAAGTGCAATCAAAACAATAAAAACAATCCAATAGATTGCAAGATATATTGGGGTAGTGTCTGTAAATGAAAGTAGATTGACAGAATAAATATATCCGTCAACAAGGTTACCATACAACGGCAAAAGTATAAAAGTAACCGCCATCATATCTAATATTCCATAAATTAAACTGTAAATTTTTTTCAAGTTGGAACGATTTTCAGTTTCGGCAAGTGTAATCAGTTCTTCGCCCGATAGCAGTTCATCTATGGTCACAGAAAAGAATTTAGAAATACACTTGAGCGACTCAATGTTAGGGTAACCCTTGCCGCTTTCCCATTTTGAAATGGCTGTTCTTGATACATATAATTGCTCCGCAAGTTGTTCCTGCGTTAAGTTCTTTCCAGTCCTAAGCTGTTGTAGCTTTTCATTAAATTCCATGATTCTCCTCCTGTTTGTTCCTTGTTTTCATACGTCCATCAACGGGTTTTTCTGCATCTTTTGGTATCATCCATGCACGACCAAATTTTAGCTTGATCAGTCACTAAAGTATTACTTGAGTCTAATTAGGGCATGAGTTTACCCAAAATCAATTTGATCTAACATGGTTTCACGACTTGCTTGATCTAAACCAAGATAAGTCAGCGTCATAGCCTCACTAGAATGATTTAATAAATGCATGACTAGACCAATGTTGTAATTTGATTGAGTATAAACACGATAGGCGCCTGTTTTACGCATGGTATGCGTGCCTAGATAGTTAATGCTTAGTAGATCGCCAACACGCGCCATCACTTTATAAAACTGTTTCTCGGTGATATGTCGATCAGTATGGGCTGTCGAGGGGAATAACCACTCAGAATTGATATTTTCTTGAACCAGCCAATCATGATATTGCAACAAGTCTTGCTGAACAGGCTTTAAATATAACGTGTTTGCTTTACCGGTCTTTTTATCATGAATAAAGGCTGTATTTTTGACAGAGCCGTCTGGATTATAGACATCTGATTTTTTTAATGTCATGACATCACTCACACGTAGTAGCGTGGCCTTACCAACTTGAAAAACGGTGTAATTTCGGCGACCAGCACGGAAACTATCGAGAAGTGTATCTTGTACCATCTTTAAGACGTTGGAGTCTTTGATGGGTAGGACAATTTGTTGCGCCATGATTCATATATACCTTTCTGAAATTAAATAATTAATTAAATAAATAATTAAATTGTTTATTTATTGATGACCAGGACCTTATTTCTAAACTTCTTTTATGGTTTATTATATCACTTAACAAAAAAACAGCCCTCATTATCTACTAGTCAGATAATGAGGGGTGTTTTAATAGTCTTTCCTAGGGGTTATTATATAATTATAGGCCCTAACAGGAAAACAAGATTTATTTAAGAACTTTTCTCAAACGTATCATGTCCCTTAAAACAAGACCATTTTCAGTAATCTCTTTATCATAGTGAATTGTAAAGAAATTTTGATCAACACCAACAACGCGGAAATCACATTTTTGATAAAGATAAAGTTGTCCGAAGCTAGTTGTACCAGTTCCAATTTCAAGACACTTGTAATTATTGTTTCGCGCATATTTTTCGGCAAAAGTAAGAAGTTGCTGCCCAATTCCTTTGTTTCTTTGTGTTGAAATTACGGCAATGTTCACAACTTCTAGTGTTTCGGGGTGTGTAGGTAAAAGAATCAACACTCCTAATAATTCATTGTTATAGGTTGCCTCAAAACAAAAAGAACGGTTCAAATACTTACTTATTAATTTTTCATTAGGATCTGCTTCAAGTAACAGTTTATAATGCTGTTCTGTTAGTTTATTTAGTGTTTCAATATTTAAATTCATCTTTTCTCCTAATGGGAATTTTTGTAATTTTAGACCCTAAACGAACATCTTTTGTAAAAAGCCTTTTTTCTGTTCTTTCAACAACTCTAATTTACGTTGATGAAGAGCGATAGTATTATCCAGTTGTTTGAAGAATGAACCGATTTTTTCTTGTTCATCTACTATTTTAGGAACAACTAGTAGAGTATTAAAAAAATCAGTAGGTGCAATATTTAGTAACCCGTGATTACGAGCCCCTTCTGCTGCATTCTTAGAAACCTCCCGGTACCATCTAGTGGTATCGTAATATGAAACTAGAAACTGAGAATTAATTTCCGTAGGTCTAAAGACTATATAAAGTGTCGACAGAACGCCCATATCATACTTATCTAAACGCTTAATAGCCCCCCATGGATATCCATTTGAATAACTTTTATTATATGCAAACTCACCATTTTTAACTAAAAAATATCCAGTAACATCACGACTGGCTACTTGCTTATTGAAAAAATCGTTTTGATCTACTAAGCCATCTTGTGCAGATATTGTTAGTCGAAGAGTTGACTCATTATTTTTATTTTTTCTAGTAACACGCTCCGAAATGCTAGACAACTTACGCTCTTCCCAATCATCCGTGAATCCTTTAAATCGCAATTCTGGAACTTTCTTTTTAACTGAATCATCTATTTTCGCCATAGTCCCCACCATTTCCTTGGTTTTTCTTGTTCTTCTATCCTTTTTTGATCTTTGATTTGTTCCTGCAAATTTTCCAACTTCTCTTTAAGAGCGTTAACTTCATCTTTATATTGATTGTCTAAGTGTTTAAATTCTGTTTCCTGTGAGGGCATTTTGAGAACTTTTAATCTGTCGTTTTTTGCTTTGTATTCTTCTAACAACTTTTTATCTTGTAAGGCTAATCGTTGTTGCTGGTCTAACAAATTTTGCGTTTGTTTTTGTGCTTCCACTAAACTTTTTATTTGTTCATCTTTATTGATATTTTGAGATTCAAGATATTCAATTTGGTGTTTAAGACTGTTTAAATAGCTATTTAAAGTGCTGTTTAATTCAACACCTTCAACACTTGTATTTCCTTTTATATTAGTGTTTTCTTGGTGTTTAACGGTATTTAACTTACTGTTTAAACTACTGTTTAATTCAATACCTAGATTTTCTTTTATTTGTTTAACCGCTGAAGCGGTTAATAGCTTCATATTATTATTTCTAACTACATATTCGCTTGATATTTTAGAAACTTGATAATGAATTTTATTCTTGCTAACTCCTAACTCATCTGCAAGTTCTCGAATTGTTTTTAAATTTTCACTCATGATCTATATCCTGCCTTTTAACGATTGGTAGATACTGTTCAATAGATTTTTTAAGATACTTAGCAATATTCTTTTTCGAATAGTCATCTTGTTTGTCTCTGATATAGGCTAAGTGTTCTTTCACGCCCTTTAAACCACGTAATTCTTTTAATTCGTCATAAAGTGGATATACATTTTTCTGTAACCCTGACAAAATAGTCGTATCCGTTAAATCAATATATGACAATAAAAACTGCTCCATAAGTAACTTTGTATAGGGACTTTTTATTGCCTTAACAGTCAACATATCTTCTGTCTCTTCTTGACGTATCTTACCGTCAATATAAGCTGGGTCATATTGTTTGTAACTGATATCATCAGCCACTTGTTTTTTAGTGATATGAAAGATAATACTATCAATACTCCGCCCTTTTTTGAGCTTTTCGTAAGTTACATTGAAAGTTGTGCGTTTAGTAATTTCTGACAATGGTTCATTCAGTACTCTTTTTTCAAAATGATCAAATCGTTTATATTCATCAATTGTATCTGTCATTTGACGTAAATCTCGCATGCTTATTTCGGGATTACGGTAACTTTCAACCTGTTCCTCTCTCCGTCCACCTTTAACGCTGTAATGCTCGTATTGATTGTAATTCATCGACAACCAACGATACAAAATTATTGCATATTTGCTGTTCAATTCTGCAATATCTGACAAAGCATGTTGCGTAAAATTATTTTTGAGATTAATTAGATAAGGCATAATTTCACGATGAAATTCAATTTTTACTTCGTCATTATAATCTGTCCATTCCACATACGGGATTGGTACAATACTAATAAATTTAAACCCTTTATCTTGTTCTTTTTTAATCTGAAAAAAAGCTTGTTTCTGCATTTTTTCAACGGCTTCTTTAAAACGACTATGTTTGTTGCTATCATCAACTTGAAAAAAAGCAAACATTTCTTGCTTTGATAAATACACTGTTTGATCTTGAGGTGGATTGTCGGTATCAATTAGAGAAACGGCCAACTCAAACATTTTGAGTGGTGTCTTATCCATTTTGGCAATGGATGTGATTAAACTATTATGTTCAACCACTTTTCGTTTGGACAGTTCATTCAAGCTCTGCACCTGACTTGCGTTCTTTTCTGGTAGAATAGACATATAAATACGCTCCTTTGTGCGTGTTATTGAAAAAGCATAAAGAAAAACTTCTAGACAGGATTTGAAGTGCCTCATAATTGTTAGACATAAAATCTAATAATTATGAGGTATTTTTTT
>NZ_PCYR01000036.1:0-11975 GCF_002553805.1 Lactobacillus sp. UMNPBX19 | reverse complement strand
AAAGGAAATCATCGTTCTTTTTTCATGTCTTAGGAATTAGTTTTTTCCCAGACACATTTTGTATTTTTCTTTTTTAATTGACTTTGCTTTTTAAAATATGGAATCCAAAAGGTTACTACGTAACCAACTGCAATTCCTACAAAAGTCCACACCATAATATTTTTGACAAATAAGCCGATAAACAGACCAATTAAGCCAAAAATTCCAATAATAACTGATTGATCAAGTTGCTTCATGTTCCTTCCCTCATTTCTCTCTTAACTATAGCAAAATTATATTAGTATAAGCATATTTTTAGACTTAAATCGCCAATTATTTTATACTATATTTTATGAACATAATCAGCTTTAAATCTATAAATATAAACATTTATCAAAGCTATACAAATTGAAATTATATATTTTTAACATAAGAAAGGAATGGTATATCCTTTATGGATAGTCAGAAACAACCTCCCGCGTATTCTCAAACAAAAGACGAGTTATTTTCAAATCTAGAAACAAGCTCAGCTGGTTTAAGCGAGCCAGAAGTTGAAAGGCGTTTAAAAAAATATGGGCATAATGTTCTAAATAAAAAGCCTCCTAAGTCAATTTTAAATATGCTCAAAGAGCAAATCTTTGATCCAATGATTTTAATTTTATTAGGGGCAGCTACTTTTTCTGCTCTTTTAAATGAATGGGTAGAAGCTGGTGTAATTTTCTTCATTGTGATAATCAACTCTATTATTGGTATTATCCAAGAAAAGAAAGCCCAAGCTTCTCTTGCCGCTCTAAAAACAATGAGTGCTCCAACTGCAACAGTAATTAGAAATGGATCTGAAAAAATTGTTTCAGCTAGTGAATTAGTAGTCGGCGACCTAGTTATCTTAACCAACGGTGATATGGTGCCGGCGGATCTACGCCTAACTCAATCCAATAACTTGAAAATTGCTGAAGCTTCTTTAACCGGGGAGTCAATTGCCAGTGAAAAGAATGCAGCTGCTGTTCTTTCTCCTGACTGTCCCTTAGGCGATAGAAAAAATATGGCCTACACTTCTTCAATTGTTACTTATGGTCGAGGAAGTGGAATTGTAACTAAAACTGGGATGAATACAGAAATTGGTCAAATTGCTGGAATGCTAGAAGACGATGATACTAGTGATACTCCACTGAAGCGGAAACTTAACGCTGTGGGAAAAATTTTAACAATTATTGGTTTAATAATTTGTGTTTTAATTTTTGCCATCGGTGCTTTTTATGGACGTCCTCTTCTACCACAATTCTTAGTAGCAATTTCTTTAGCTATTTCAATCATTCCAGAAGGACTTCCAGCAACTGCAACCATCATTATGGCACTTGGAGTACAGCGAATGGCTAAGGAACATGCCTTAATCAAAAATCTACCAGCAGTTGAAACACTTGGAAACGCAACAGTTATTTGTTCTGACAAAACAGGAACTCTAACGTTAAACAAAATGACAGTAACTCATTTAGCTAACGGAGATGATTTCCTTAACAAAAAGATCTTAAAAGTTCAAAAAGCAGTTAAAAACAATAATGCTTATAAAGACTTAATGTATGCTGCTAGTCTTTGTAATGATGCTTCTCTTAGTCCTGCTAGTCCAGAAGAAATTATTGGTGACCCTACAGAAGGGGCCTTAATTCCACTAGCACAAGATTTTGGATATTCTGTCTCCAGCTTAAGAAAAGAATATCCAAGACTTGGCGAGTATCCTTTTGACTCAATTAGAAAACGTATGTCTACAATTCATGAAATAAACAATGAATATGTTGCCTACATTAAAGGAGCACTGGACGAACTACTACCACTCTGTGACTCCATTGCTACAAGCAATGGAGTGCAGAAATTAACTAAGACCGATAAAGAAAACATTTTAGCCTTATCACATAAGATGTCTGACCAAGCCCTGAGAGTTTTAGGTTTTGCCAGCCGAACCATTTTGAATTTACCGCAAGAAAATGAAAATATTGAACAACATTTAGTTTTCTTAGGAGCTGTTGGGATGATTGACCCAGCTAGAGATGAAGTTAAAGCATCAATCAAGATGGCTCGCGAAGCAGGCATTAAAACTATTATGATTACTGGTGACCATAAAAATACTGCGGTTGCTATTGCTAAAGATTTAGGCATTTATGCTAATGGAAATACTGTTATTTCTGGTACTGAACTAAACGAGATGACAGATAGCGAATTAGATCAAGCAGTTAAGTCAACCACAGTTTTTGCTCGTGTTTCACCTAATGATAAGTTAAGAATTATTCAAAGCCTAAAGCGAAATGAAGAAGTGGTAGCTATGACAGGTGACGGAGTTAATGACTCTCCCGCTTTAAAAGCAGCTAATATCGGAGTCGCGATGGGAATTAGTGGTACTGACGTTGCTAAAGATGTCTCAGACATGATTTTACTTAACGATAGTTTTACAACTATTACTGCCGCCATTAAAGAGGGACGAAAGGTTTACCGCAATATTCAGAAAGTAATTCAATTTTTACTAGTCGGTAATATTGCAGAAATTACTACTTTATTTATTGCTACCCTCTTTAATTGGGACGCACCACTACTTGCTGTTCATATTCTTTGGGTCAATTTAGCTACCGCCAGCTTACCGGCTCTAGCTTTAGGAGTAGACCCCGCAAGTAAAAATATTATGAAGCATAAACCAGTGAAGACTGGAACCTTATTTGAAAGAGATCTAGTCTGGCGTGTTATCAGCCAAGGAATCTTTGTTGCCTTAATGACACTATTAGCTTATTGGATTGGAGACACTTTTGATAATCCGATTGCTGGTCAAACAATGGCCTTTTGTGTTCTAGCTTTATCTCAAATGCTCCGCACATTTAATCAACATTCTAATACTGATCCGATTTGGATTAGAGGAAACAAAATTAATATTTGGTTAATTGTATCCTTTATCGTTTCAGCAGTTTTAATGGGAGTTATTCTATTTACTCCTAACTTACAATCTCTCTTTCATTTGACTAATCTGACATCAAGACAATGGCTAGTAGTCATCATTCTTTCTCTATTCTCAATCTTACAAGTTGAATTAATGAAGCTAATCAAGCGATCTTTTAAAGCTCGTCAACAAAGCCGAGCATTAGAATCAGTCACCGATTAACAACATTATATTAATAGAATTTTAGCAAGCATATTTTTAAACTTAATATTAAATACCCTGTATAATAAAAATATAAATTTAATACTTACATAAGCATAAAGGCATAATTAACTTTATGCTTTCTACTTTTCTGTAATCAAATAACTAACACATTTTAAATATAAAAACAGCCAAATTACTCTATCTTGAGTAGTTTGGCTATTTTTATTATCAGAATTTAACTTTTTATGCTAAATAGATTTTTTCATAACTGCTGCAAGTGCCTGCTCCTTAATTTTATCTACATCAACTTTATTAAGCTTTTCATATTCTCGCGCTAAAACATCGCATAAATATAATTGTGATACCTGACCAGCTACGGTACCAATATTCATAAATTCACTAACGGACGTCTGCAAACTTACATCCCCTAATTGAGCAATTGGTGACGTAAGATCGTTAGTAATAGCAATAATTTTAGCGCCGTATTCTTTAGCAACTTTGAGTGAATCATAAGTGTCTTTAGTATGACCAGAGAGTGATAAGCCAACTACTAGGTCATCTTTACTTAATAAGGTCGCAACTTGAACTTGAATATGCGGATCAGACTCCGCATTGGCAATCAAACCAATTCTAAGCCAGGTTCTTTCATAGTCTCTAGCTGATTCACCTGAGTGTCCTAAACCAAAAATATGAATTCGGCGCGCTTTAGCTAATAAACTAACTGCTTGTTTTAAAACAGAAGGATTGATCAATTCTTCTGTTTTTTCAATTGAAGAAATTAAAACTTTACTACTTAACTCTGAAGATGTTTGAGCTTCTTCATGACTTTTTGAGGTAGTCATCATTGAATCTTGTGCTAAAGCTATTTTTAGATCCGAGAAACCTGAATAGCCTAATTTTTTACAAAGTCTAACAATTGTGGCATCTCCAGTATTAGTTGCAGTCCCTAGCGATTTAATCGTGTCATAAATCACATGTTCAGTATGAGTCGCAATATAGTTAGCCAATTTATTTTCTGACTTAGTTAGCTTGTCTTTATTTTGATTGTATCGCTGTATAAATTCCATTGTCTCACATCCTGATTACAACTATATCATGCTTTTATAAGAAAACGCTTGCATAAAAAACAAAATTCATTATATTATTTATTTGGGGGTAAAACTCCAAAATTATATTTATTTGGAGTATATTTACAAATGAACAAAGAAGAATTTATTAACAAGATCCATGGTGGCTTAATTATTTCATGTCAAGCTTTGCCAGGCGAACCACTCTATACAGAAGAAGGCGGAATTATGCCCCTAATGGCTAAAGCGGCCCAAGAAGCAGGCGCAACAGGCTTAAGAGCAAATTCCGTTAGAGACATTAAACAAATTAAAAAAATTGTTGATCTTCCAATGATTGGAATTATCAAACGGGACTATCCACCAGAAAAGCCCTATATTACTCCAACTATGAAAGAAGTAGATGAATTAGTTGAAACTGGCGTAGAAGTAATTGCAATTGATGCAACTTTGCGTCCAAGACATGATGGTAAGACAGTAAATGAATTCATTAAAGAAATAAAAACTAAGTATCCAAATCAACTTTTAATGGCTGACACTTCAAATTTTGAGGAAGCAAAAAATGCTTATGAGGCAGGCGTTGATTTTGTTGGTACTACTCTTTCTGGCTACACTGAAGAAAGTCCTAAAACTGATCACCCAGACTTTGATTTAATTAAAGCTCTAGTTGATGCAGGTCTTCCAGTAATTGCCGAAGGGAAAATCCATACTCCAGAACAATTAAAGCAAGTTATTGACATCAACCCAGCAGGAATTGTAGTCGGAGGAGCAATCACTCGCCCATTACAAATTGCTAAAACTTTTACTTCAGTTTTCGAAAATTAACCGAGCGTAACGAAATGAGGCGTAATCATGTCTAAGAAATTTTCTCATATTGGCCAAGCCTTCTCACAACTAGGGCAAGCCTTTATGCTTCCAATAGCTATTTTACCTGTAGCCGGCTTACTCCGGAGCTTTAACCAATAAAGCTGCCGTTACCTCTTATCCTTGGCTTAATCAAGAATGGCTTCAAACAATTCTAAAGATAATGAATTTTGCAGGAAGTGCTGTTTTTAATAACTTAGCTCTTATCTTTTAAATTGGTTTGGCAGTTGGTTTAGCAAAAGGAGATAAAGGAACTGCTGGACTAGCAGGTGGCGTTGCCTATCTAGTATATACAGCCACAATCTTGGGACTTCTCTAATTATTTTCACCTAAAAACACTATTGATACAGGGGTATTAGGTGCAATTGTTATTAGATCAGTTGTTGCCTACCTTCATAATCACTATCGTAAGGTAGAATTACCACAATTTTTAGGCTTTTTTGGTGGAAAAGCCGATCTATATAGTCAAGAAATTAATGACATTATCGCCCATCCAGATATGCCGCCCGTGAATAATCCACAAGTGGATAAAGTTCCTAATTCTCAATCAAATTCTGTGCATAAGTCAGAAGAGGTTATTTTCAAGGCACCTGTCAAGGGAACTTTTGAAGATATATCTCAAGTTAATGACTAAGTATTTTCACAAAAGATGATGGGTGAAGGATTTGCAATTAAACCAGAAAATGGAAAAATTTATAGTCCGGTTACCGCTACAGTCGTATCAATCTTTAAAACAAAACATGCTGTAGGTCTTAAAACCGAATCTGGTTTAGAAGTTATGCTTCATCTTGGAATAGATACCGTTGAACTAGAAGGTAAGCCATTTACATTCCAAGACATAAATTTCATAATAATTCTTCTTTCCATCACAAAATAATAGGTCTTATCAACTCAATTGTACAAACTTAATTCCCATAGATGAAATATTTCGACCTAAAAAATCGGATTAACTATTTAAGCTAATCCGATCTTTTCTTATCTTGTTTTTAAATGCCAAACAAAGAATCCAATTCCAATTACTAATGCTAAAATTCCGGTCCAAATTAAACCAGCATAAAAGCCGCCAATAATTCCTAGAATTCCAGCAACAATCATCATCGCTAAGCCAGCAATATCACCGCCTAGCCCATCACTATTTTCAGTTGAAACATAAACAATACCGTTGGCCATAAACAGACCGCAAAGGAGAACTCCAATAATTCCTGCTACCATGTTTTTCTCAGAAATTATCCCCAAGAATCCACCTAGTAGTCCCTGAATAAATAGCCAAACTGAATAGACAATCATTAAAATTCCAATTACTAATTTTGTAACTCTCATAAAAACCCCTCTTCTTTCACCTATTAAGTTAATATACTTAGGCCGAATATTCAAAATTTTTGATACAATACTTCTATGCTATAAACGAAAGACACAAAACATAATGAAAATATTTGAGTTTATTGGATTAAGTATTTATTTAGTGCTAATTGCGATTTTAATAGTTCGTCAAGTTAATGTAAGTCGTAATTTTAGAAATAATAAAATTGATGAAGAAACACATCAGAAATTAACTAAAAGAAACACAATTTTATTAGTTATAGTAGGCATTTTACTGATTTTATTTTTATATACACCGTTTAAAATTTTGATTTTTTAGATTTGTTATAATGTAAATTAGTGTTATTCAAGGAGTTTATAAATGAAGAGAATTTATATTGTTCGTCATGGTCAAACTTATATTAACCGCTACGATAAAATGCAGGGTTGGTGTGACACACCCCTAACTGATGAAGGAATCCAAGGTGCAAAGGATGCAGGTAAAGCCTTGGGTGAAGTTCCTTTTGATATTGCTATCTCAAGCGACTTAAAAAGGGCTAGTGATACTTGCGATTATATTATTAATGAAAACTGTAACCGAGATGAGTTGCAACACATTGCAACACCATTTTTTAGAGAACAATTCTATGGCTTCTTTGAAGGGATGAATTCAGACGAAGCATGGCGGATGATTGGTGGCCCTCACGGTTATCCAAGACGAGATGAATTACTTAAAGAAGTGGATATCAACACTATTAAGGACTACATGAAAGAAGCAGATCCATATCACGAAGCTGAAAATGCAAAAGAATACTGGAATCGCGTTGATAAAGGCTTTGATTTAATCAGCCAATTAGATGGAGCTGAAAATATTCTTCTTGTTACCCATGGCTTTACAATCAGAAGTATTGTTTCTCGCTTTGCTCCTGGAGAATATAATTTAGCCCATGGTCCAAGAAATGCATCAATTACAATTATGAATATGACTGACAAGGATATGAAGATTACTTCCTATAATAAAATGTCAGTATAGTAAAAAGGCTTATCAAATTGATAAGCCTTTTTACTTAATCTTCTTTTTGTAAAACAATATGTTGATATAAAACTACTGTTAATAAGTAGTAAAGTACGTAAAGAACTCCGAAAATAGTGAATGGAATCCAAAGTTTGTCGTAAGTGTTCATCCCTAAAATAGACTTGAATAATTGAAGTCCAAATAAAACGTCAACTACACCTAATGCAGCAGGTAATGCAAATAAAATTCCAATTTCTTTTGCAATAGATGCTTTTAAGAGGCTCTTTCTTGTTCCAACCTTCCAAAGCATTTGGTATCTTGGTTTATCGCTGTTTGCTCCAGATAAAACTTTGAACATTAATGTTGAAGCAAGCATTGCTAAAAATGCTAACCCTAAGAAGAAGCCCATAAATTCAAAACCAGAGGTCATACTTGAAACTAAGCGATATTGTGCTGATTTAGAATTGGAGAGATTTACATTAATTGCGTCTTTATCAACTTCTGGTGAACTCATCATTTGAGTGTCTGATAAGTTTTGGAGTTTCTCAATATTATTAAAGTTACTTCTAAAATCGTTAACTCTTAAAAGCTCAATTTTATTTACTTTAGCCTTAACTTGATTATATTGAGTTTCTGGTACAACTTTAGCTTGAGCATCAATATATGGAGTTAAAGATACTAACTGATATTGTGCTTCATTAAAATCAGTCTTATTCTTAAAATCACTTACCTTAATACGTCTAGTATCATAATGATTCATATCGTTTTTTCTTGAATAATGTTGATACATGATCTGATTATTCTTGATTTGATTTTCTGGAATGTAAAGTACTCTCGCTTTTTCTTTTCCTTTACCTTCTACCACCATCTTATAGTCAAACGTTGTAGTAGATTTTACAGAGACTTTCTTTAATTGATTATCTACTTTTTTATTATGACCATACAGAACTACATCATAATAGGTACTTTGCATTGCCTGTTCAGTCATATTATTAAAGTTCAATCCAACAGTAATTGCTCCTAAAGCAAGAGCAAATAATAAAGAGACAGTAGATAAAATTCGAGTATAATCACTTAATCTAAACTTAAGTTGTCCTAAAGTGAAGGAATGTAATTTTTTATATTTGTAAGCTAAGTTCTTACGAAGTAAATCAATAATTTCTGTAAAGAAGGAATCAAAAGTAAAGTAAGAACCAAAAACGATTGTAAAGAAGGCTATTGGAATAGTTTTTTTTCCTAATTTTGCTGCATGCATCATTGCCCAATAACCAATAGCAAGTAACGCAATTCCTAAAATAGCTTCAATAAATTTCCATAATTTATTTCTATGTAATTTAACCGGTTTTTGATCTTCATGAAGTAAGTTAATCACGTTTGACTTAACTAATTTATGACGATTCCAAAAAGCTGCTAAGAAAAACAGAATTGCAAAGAAAGCTATTGTCCAAAGTAAGGCTGGTAAGTAAAAACCAACAAATTTATGAATTTGCAATCCTAGCTGGGAAATCAACACACTAGAAACTCCCTGTGTTAATCCAACCCCTAAGACTGTACCCAATAAGGTAGCTAATAAGCCAACAACAAGAGTTTCGGTAAAGATTAATCTTCCAATTTTACTTGTTCTAGCTCCTAGCATCATATACATCCCATAGTCTTTTTGTCTCATACTAAGCAAAAAACTATTGGCATATACAATATAAACAAAAGTAATAATAGAAAGTAATGCAATTCCAAAACCAAAAACAATTTGGGTAGTTTTAAAAGCAATACTTAGTGAACCCTTTAAGAAAGCTGGGTTTGTAGCTAGAGTCATGAACATATAAAAGATCGCACTAGCAAAAGTTAAGCCTGAAAAAAGGACTAAATAGTCTTTGAACCGGCTTTTAATCCCGGTTAATGATAATTTCCAAAGCATAATTATTTCCTTTCTATTCTTAACGTCTACCTAATTCAGCAATAATTTCTTGATAAAATTCTTCTCTACTTTTACCATCTTTTTTAATTTCTTTTCCGATCTTACCATCTTTAATGAAAAGAATTCGACTAGCATATGAAGCGGAATATGGATCGTGAGTAACCATTAAAATAGAAACTCTATCATTTTCATTTAGACCTTTCATTGTTTCAAGTAATTCAGTAGCACTCTTTGAATCAAGTGCCCCAGTTGGTTCATCTCCATAAAGAATAGCTGGTTCATGAACTAATGCACGCGCTGCTGCAACACGTTGTTTTTGTCCACCAGAGATTTCTGCTGGATATTTATTTAAAATATGATCAATTCCTAGTCGCTTAGCAATTTTATCCACTTTAGGATTAATCTGACTGCTCTTTACATTTTGAAGTGAAAGAGGAAGAGCAATATTTTCACGATTTGTTAGATTTTCTAATAGGTTAAAATCTTGAAAAATAAATCCAATTTCTTGACCGCGGAAGTCTGCCATTTGATTTTTATTTAAGCCAGTAATATCGCGACCATTAATGTATACATTTCCAGTTGTAGGTTGATCTAATGTAGATAAAATATTTAACAAAGTGGTTTTACCAGAACCAGATGCACCCATGATTCCAACAAATTCACCACGTTCCACATCAAAGCTAACGCCCTTTAAAGCTTGGTATTGTTTTTCACCTTTTTTACCATAAGTCTTAGTAATATTTTGAATTTGAACTACTTCACTCATTTTAGCTCCTCTTTTCGTTATAGTGTATTACGTACCTGTTACACTATATAATACAGACACCGTGTAAAAAAGTAAAGCTTGTTTTTTAATTTTTTTATCTTTTCTTCTTGTATAATAGAAAACGTGATTATAAATAAAATATGAAATGAGGTATAGAATGCAGGGAAGCTACTTCTTCAACCCACCTCCTAAATTTAGATAAATGATAATAGTATAGGATTTTTAGGGGGAAAATATTTTTGGATACTTTTGATGAAGCACAAAAACGTAAAAAACTAACTTGGCCCGTGATTGCCTTAATGGACTTTGTTACAGTTATTGGTTTTGATGACATTATCTATAACTTTCAAAATCAAGGATTAGCTGTAGTTAGTGACTGGATATTACTGTTAATTCTATTTGTAGTTCCATACGAATTAATCGTCGGACAACTAGGAGCTACTTTTTCAGATGATGGCGGAGGCTTATCTTCTTGGTTAAGACACACCTCTGGCGATCGAATGGGATATATTACTGCTTGGTGCTACTGGGTAGTTTCACTACCATATTTAGTTGATGTAGCTAATTCAACAGTTGTTTCTTTTGCATGGCTTTTTAAAGGACATGCATTAAGTGACAAAGAAATGAGTAATTGGGCTTTTGCCTTATTTACGGCAATTATTTTTGTCATCTTTATATTCTTCCAACACCGATTTGCTAACTCGCTACAATGGTTATCTATCATCGGTGGTGGTGCCATGTTTATCATGACCATTCTTTTTGTAATTATGACTATCGTATATTTGGGTGAAGGCCGCCGAATTGCTACTCAACCCTTCCACTTCAAGAATTTCTTACCAACTTTTGATATGAAATTCCTAATGTCATTAGGATTATTAATTTTTGCTATGAATGGGGCTGAATTTGTTGCTCCTTATGTTACTGAGATGAAAGATGGACCTAGAAACTTCCCTAAAGCAATGTACATGCTAGCAATCATGACAGGTTTTCTAACCATCTTTGGTTCATTTGCACTAGGCGTCTTCTTTAATGCACATCACTTACCTGACGACTTAAAGATGAATGGTTCTTATTATGCCTTCCAAGCCATGGGAGAAAAATTCGGTATGGGGAAATTTTTCTTATACACTTTCATCATTACCCAAGCTCTTTATATGCTAGCCCAACTAGCTGTTTTAGTTGATGGTGGTGCTAGAATCTTCTTATCAGATACTGCCAAAAAATACTTACCAAAACAATTAACTAAAACTGATAAGAATGGCTTACCAATCAACGGATATTGGTTAACAACAGGAATTTGTTCTGTACTTCTATTTTTGAGTGCTACTCTTCCTTCAGTGAATGATATTTTTAATCAGTTATTAAACTTAAACGGAATTGTTTCTCCGTACGTTACTGGATTACTCTTCTGGGCATTTATTAAAATTAGACTTCACCCAGAAAAATTTCCATCTCAATATGTTTTCATTAAGAATAAAACATTTGCTGTTATTGTCGGCTGGTGGTGTCTAATTATTACTGTTACCGGAGCAACCTTTGGGATCGTGCCAATCGATGCTAAAGCCGGATCATCTACTTGGTGGCATATGTTAATCTTAAATATTGTTGAACCGCTTTTGATGATCGGTTTAGGTGTTCTCTTACCATTAATTGCTAAGTGGCAAAGAAAAAGAGAAAAACAAAATTAAAACAAAAGCCAAATCATTAGTAGATTTGGCTTTTATTATAGTTTAATAACATAACAATATATGGAAACATTTTATTTGCTATTTTTGTATTAAGGTCTTATATTCATAAATTAAGGCAGTCTTCATAGAGAAGTAATAAATAACATATATATTACTGTTACTTTATATAAATATTTAGTAATTATATCAAGAAGAAGTTTTTGATATTCGAGACTGTAAAATAGTTTGTGTAAGGATGAATGATTCCTTAAATTTATTTCTTTA
>NZ_PCYR01000035.1:0-12338 GCF_002553805.1 Lactobacillus sp. UMNPBX19 | reverse complement strand
ATTGGATCATATCTATCAAGCAGCTTAAGTGTTCAATTTATTATTGCAATTTACGGAAAAATGTTTTATTAATTCAATACAAAAATTGTGATAATAATTATTTTTTCTTCCATCAAAAAGAGTATCTATTTCTAGAATATTTTCCGTATTGTCCAAGTATTTGGTGAGATCCGGCTCAGGTAATTTTATAACTATGTCAAAGAATCTATCTAAATAATGGTATCCATTAAATTGATTCCCATAGTAACGTCTAATAGTATTTTGTAACTGACTTATGTCAACTGAAAAGATAAAAGTTACATTTGGATTGTTAAAATAATGCTTAATACGTTCTAATACTTTTACAGCATATGTTGGTTTACATCTATCTAGCTCATCAACAAATATTATTAGTTGTCCGTTTTCAGGAGCTAATTCGGATAGTGTTTCGTTAAATTCTTTTTTTAATTGCTTTAGACTATTACTATTCTGATTTTTTAATAAATTATTCTTTAGCTCTTTAATACCTCCACCTATAGGTGTAGTAGCAGCTAAAATATTTACTCCTATATCAATAGCTTTAATAACTGTCTCTTTAACATTTGATTTCCAATTTGACTGAGCAATGCAAGTTAAGATTGACTCAATAGGATCTGAATTTTGATCATGTTCCCATGCATCATAGTAAATCGTTCTAAAATTTTTTTGATTAATTATATTCACATCTTGATCAACGCCTAATTTTTGCACTAACTTTTGGTGATTAGGTAAATTCTCCAGCATATATTGACACTGTTTAACAAAAAAGGTTTTACCCGTTCCCCATGCCCCATCTATTGCTATTGACCAAGAACCATCTTGTAAATTAAGCAGTTTTAATAAATAAAATATATCTTTATTTCTGCCTGTAATGTCCTTATCAATTGATATTTTTAAATTATCTTCTGTTGGGAAAATGTCATATTTTTTCATTTATTTTCCTTTATTTTATAAATTAACGTCTACTTACTATCCTTCTTCTTAAACATCTCAAGCCACAAATCATAGCCACGCTTTTCATCAGTGGTTAAATTATTAATTACTCTATCAATAGCTTGATCTACAGTTTCATCTTGCGTTGTAATGCCCAAAGCATTCTCAAGTGCATTGATCTTAATTACTGTAGACTTTTGCAAACGAACAGTCTGGTATGATTTACGACCAGTTTTAGGGCGACCAACACGACGTTTTTCAACTTTTGTTTCTAGATCCTTCTCTACTTTTTGAGTAGTTTTCATTGGGTCATAAATTTCTTGAGGTTTTGAAATCTCTGTCTTTTTTACAGGGCGAGGTTTCTTAGCCTCTTTTTTTGTATCTTTTTTAAATTCAAATTTAGCCATTTAGCATATCCTTACTTTTCAAACGTTCTACAATCTCTTTAGTTAGCTCAGAATAGATATAATGGATTTTTCTATCATGAATATCAGCCTTAGTTAACTCATGGTCTGCAATACCAGTTCTGTCGTATCTCTTTAAGCGTTCCATATGATGAATAATTTGTTCAAATAGAGCATCTTCACCAAAGTCTTCTTTGGCATCTTCTAGGATTTGATCATCTAATCCGGATCTTGTCTTAAGCAGCACGGGAAGTACACCCAGAATGTCAAAATCAACATCACTATATGAGTTATACATTTGTTGTAAGTACTCAAAGAAGGTCTCAGCACCATCAAGAGAGCGTTGTTGTGTCTGTAAGACGATTACAACCTCATCTGTTGCATAGATGGCTGAATCAGTGAAGACAGATAGAGTAGGAGGAACATCAATTACAACTACGTCGTAGTCGTCTTTTACCTTTTCTAATTGTTTTGCAAAATATGAGATACGTTGTTCCTTAACTGCAGACATTTCAGATTGTAAGGAACTTGGATTTTCTGCAATCTTTTCTTTATCAGGCATAAAAGTAATCTCAAGAAAATCAGGGTAGCTCTTGAAGTCTTCACTTGAAGGGAGTAAATCGAGATTATCCATGATATTAACAATCGCAGACTTAATATCTTGTTCGCTTAAAGCGACCATCATAGTTTTATCAATTTTAAGGTCTTTCCCATCATGCTGTAAGCCATAGGTACGACGTAAAAGTTGAGTGGCATTTGCTTGTGGATCAAGGTCACATACAAGAGTCTTGTAACCCATCTTTGCAAGTTGATAAGCAACCATGACGCTGTTCGTAGTCTTGCCCACGCCGCCTTTCATGTTTCCAAACAGTAAGGTTGTAGCCATAATCTGTACACTTTCTATTAATACTATATTTATAACTTTGTAATTAGTTTACTACAACAAATTATTAAAAGATATAGGCAAATAGTAGATTATATATTGTAGTCAGTTATATATTTACTATTTGTATTTGTTTACTACAATAAATACAAATAGTAGGTTATATATTAAAATAGATGCAAATTATTTTTGATGGTTTGAAAAAATTTTTTTCAGTAAAATATAAATAATTTACCACAAATATATATTGTGGTAAATAAATAAATTACTACAACAAATAAGCTAAATAAAAAAATAAACCTTGATTTATCAAGGTTTATGAATGTAGTAAATTAATTACTGTCGTATATTATATATTGTAGTAATATATTTATTTACTACAACAAATTAATATCGCAAACAATTGACTGTATAAAGCTTAGAATTAGGGCTTGTTTTTATCCAAAAAATGAGTGATACTAATAGCAATAAAACTGAATATGGACATAAAAAAAGCCCTTGATCGGTATTGGCGTACCTCTCAAGGGTTCTGGGCAACAAAAAAGTGCCATAAAATCATCTTTGATATCTATCATACCATGGTAGGATAGAATTTCAAGTCAAGCATTATGTTGTCTAGCGGCATCCTATATGCTGATTTATGCGGTGATAGCAAAACCGATATCAATGGCTTGAAAAAAGGCTGTGCTTGCCGCAGCCTAGAACAAAAGGCAACGTCCTTAGTGTATCTGTCTATATATATGCTAGGGAAGGTCATCGGGTAAGAGCCAGAAGCCCGGACAAGGAAAACTTGAAACCTAAAGCAATAGCTATGGTAAAAACTGGTGAGTTGTAAGTCGATACCTTGAGCAAGTATCGCAGTGGCTTAACCTCGTCTTATGGTACGTCTGTAGGCAGACAGTGCAGAAAGCACTGAAATTTCCTAGTAAGCGGCTATAAGAACTCAGGTAGCGTAATAGGGAGATTATCAAATCTTGAAAGAGAGACACGTAGGGTACGTTGATGCGTGGAAAAAGATAATCAGACGCTTGAAACAACGTCTAAAGGCTTTATGGACCAATTGACCGACGGTGACCGACCGATGTAATTCGAGTTAAGTAGTTTTTTCTTCTGTGCAAACAGGGAAAGACTCTGCTTTCTCTCTGGCTCCCTCCCAATGTATTTTTTCTACTGAGATTTTTCAAATTTTTATTGTATTTCTTTTCTAATTTGGATATACTTTTATCTGCATCAAGAAAGAAATACATTTAATTTACATATGAAAGATAACTAAGCAATGATGACATCGCGCGATTTTTGAGTGATGAGAAAGCATCATTGCTTTTTTTGTGCAATTTTTGCTTTCTCTTTGATTTTTTAATTTTTAGAAGAATTGGAGGAATAGGAAATGGCAGTACAAACTGTTTTTAACTCAAGTAAACTTCGCATTGATTACATGAAGGAAGGTTCTGAAAAGTTAAAATCTTTAACTTTGACTAACTTAGATAAGAATGCGACTAATGAACAAATTGGACAAATTGTTGATAGTGTGAAGCCATTGATTAATGGTACTATTGCTGCATTCTACTTAACTAAAGTAGAACGTGGAATTGATGATGCTGATTAATAAAGAGAGGGGAATTTTAAATGGCAAAAAAAGTTTTGAAGTTAGTCTTTAAGAATGCTAAAGAAAAGTCAAAAATGATTACTATTGCAGATCCTAAGGAAGGCCTAAGTA
Organism: Lactobacillus sp. UMNPBX19; assembly: GCF_002553805.1. Taxonomy (NCBI): domain Bacteria; kingdom Bacillati; phylum Bacillota; class Bacilli; order Lactobacillales; family Lactobacillaceae; genus Lactobacillus; species Lactobacillus sp. UMNPBX19. The sequence continues at coordinate 8,383 of NZ_PCYR01000035.1, read as the reverse complement.
AAGAAGTAGTTCAAGAATCTATGACTAAGATTGCTGCTACTAAAGCTTTTACTAAAGATGAAGTAGTTTTATACGATTCTGTTGATAGTGCTAAATACTACACAACTCAAGCAGATGAAATTTTTGATAATGAAGCTGAATAATTTAATTAAAGGGTAAGGGTTTTTCCCTTACTTTTTTATTTCTTGGAGGAAATAGAGATACATGGGAGAGTTTCTATCTTTAGTTGGATATTCTCGCCCGGTATATAAGAAGTGCGGCTTATGCAGTAGAGTCAAGGATTGCCACTATAGGATGGATGTAAGAAGTGCAGAAGCATCATCAATGCTTGTGGGGTCTTTAGATTTGTGCAAGACCTGCGCTCAGAATATGGGAGAGATTATTCAAAAATAGAGTAGGAGGTAAAAGTTGGAGTTAATAAAGTTAATATTAGATCAAGCTGGAGGAGTGGCAATTGCGATTTTGCTTATAATGCGAATAGAGTCCAAGTTAGATGGGCTCACTAATGCTGTCGTACAGTTATCTGAAGCAATTAGACCACCTCACAATTGACCTCGTAGATATACGACAAATGTATGTATTTATGCAATTTGAAAATTTAATGGAAAAGTTTCTGGAGGATAAGCGTCTAGAGGGAAGAGCTCCAGGAACGATTGAAGAGTATAGATTTCGACTAACTGAGTTCGGGGAATTTTTAAAAGAAAATAATTTAAAGTATCAAGACCTTACAAGCGCTGATATATCAGCATTTTCACGATATCTTTTCAAAAAAGGTCAAAAAAATCAAACAATTAAAAACAAAATAAGTACTTTCTGCGTAATAAATAAATGGATGGTCAAAGAAGGACTTTTACCAGAGGTTATTGTGACTGACGAACACTATCCAAAAATTACTAATACGAAGAGAATAAGACGACTCACAGATAATAATTTTAAGCAATTTAAACATCATATCAATGGACTGCAGCCAAATATTCGGGCTGCTTTCTATTTGATGATTGGCACTGGATGCAGAGTTGGAGAAGCTGCTCATCTTCGTCCAGTAGATGTTTCTCTTCGTGGAGGAGCAGTTTATATAGACATTCATGATGCTAAATGGGGTAGTGATCGAACTATACCTATAACAGATAAAGAAGCTGCTCAGATAGTTTGGAAGTATAGAGAAGAATGTACGATCGATAATCGTCCTCTTTTCCGAATTTCTAGACGGACTTTACAATGGTATGCTACCGATTTTTCTAAAAAAACAGGAATTAAATTCCACTGTCACCTCCTTAGGCACACTTATGCGGCTTTTCTAACTGAAAAAGGAGTACCGTTGCCGACAATCCAATATCTTTTAGGACATAAAAGCCTTTCAATGACCGCACATTACGCACAATCTGCAATTACTGACCTTTCAGAGGTTACACCTACAATTTAGAAATGGAGAAATAAAAGAATGAATGATATTAAGTTACTTGGCAGACTAGCGCAGGCACCAGAATTAAAGAAAAGTACCGCAGGCCATACTTATGCTTGGTTTACAGTCGCAGTTCCAAGAAAAAGTGACAAAAATGAAGCTGACTTCATCAGATGTGTGGCATTCGGTAAGTTAGCTTCCGCAATGGAGCAATACTGCACTAAGGGGCGTCAGATTCTAGTACAGGGTCGTCTTCAAGTAAGTCAATCTACTGACCAACAGACTCAACAAACTCGATATCATCATACTGTAGTAGCACATGCTGCAAACTTTTTGCATGATCCTAGATATGCTCAAGCATCAACTGAAGCCCCATTTTAGGGCTTTTTAGGCTGTCAATGGTACCGGAGGGCATGCCCGAGGATAAGGAATTGACAGCTTTTCTTGCTCCCAAACTTTCCTAGCAGTGGAAAAACGAAGTTTTCCCCTGCCTAACGGCGAGTGATTGGGGTTTGGGGCTTGCCCCATTTTTTATAAATCTTGTATTACCCCCTGTTACTAATAGGGGGGTAATAAATACAAATATAATTAGAAATAGGTTTTATAAATGGCTTTATATCAAGGATTAGAAGTGATTATTGATTGGTTGGAGTTTACAGTAATGGATACTTCACTAAAAGATGTGATCGATCGTATTTTGAATCTTCCTTTTTCAGACTTTTCACTACTTGAAAAAGGCCGTTTTGGATATCAGAATCAGCTCAAATGGAAAACAGGACATGTGTATGTAATGTTTACTGCCGTTGGTAACGAAATTAACGAAGATATACAAGTGAGAAAAGAAACTGGTGTCCATGTGATGATTACGGGACAAGGTTGCAAACAGTACTCCGTGAATAATAGCTTACAGACACTCTTAAGGTTTCTCTCAGCACAAGAAAAAGTAAATTTTTCGAGAGTAGACTTAGCAATTGATGATTATGAATCTAAAATCATTAACTATGATAAAATCCATAAATCAGCAATTAGAGGTCATTTTACCTCTAGATGGTCAAAATGGGACGAAGTAAATTCACGCCAGTCTTCTACAGGAGAATTTCTTGGAAGGACCATGTATTTTGGGTCTCAAGCTTCTGATTTATTTTGCAGAATTTATGATAAGACGTTAGAGAGAAAAGCAAATTCAGAGCAAGAAACTGAAATTCCAAAAAAATGGACTAGACTTGAGCTGGTATATCGTAAAGATCGAGCCAAAAAAGTAGTTGAATATTTAGTAAAAGGCGAGAAACCACTGGGCCATGTGCTGAGAGGGACATTGAGACGCTATTTAAGATTTCTTATACCATCAACTGATCAAAATAAATCTAGATGGCCGTCTGCAAAATGGTGGGATCGACTACTTTCAAATGTAGAAGAACTGCAGCTCACAATCCAAAAAGAACCAAAATCAATCGAAGACATGACAGCTTGGGTAGATAAGCAAATTTCACCAACGATAGCAGCGATTATGAAGGCTCAAGAGGGTGACATGGGCTGGCTACGAAAAATCATCCTAAAAGGATCAACAAGGCTCACACAGAAACATTTAGACGCAATTAGTATGTATAAAGGAAGTGTAGTATGACTAAATATTCCCAAATAGCAATAGTTGATAGTATGACACCGAGATCGGTTGAGTATTACGAAAAACTAAAAAAAGTTGGGGTTAATGATGTAATAGTTACTTTATCACGATCAGGATATCCTAGTTATTCAGAAATAGCAGAAATTCATACTGATATTGCTAGACGCTTAGATATGCGAGTACACGCAGCCTTATCTACCGACCTTAAAAGTCCTTTCCATGATGCAAGACACTTCTTTTCAGTGTATAAGTATCTAGGATATAATTTTGGATCAAAAACTATGATTATGTGCCATCCTGATGGTAACGTAAAGAATCAGGCTAAAAACCTTCATGAGCTGCTAGGATACATTTCTTATTTCGTCAATAAAGATGATCTAGATGTCGCTATTAGCAAAGATGATCTTGATGAAGGTGTAATAAATCTTGAGGATATTCCAGATTATTTTAATTTAACGTTTATTAACCCCGATAAACTAAATGCTGGTGTAGATCGGGCTGGAACATGGATTTATACAGAGTATTTTGAAGATGAAATCCAGCTGCTAGGCTATGACTACTATGGATTTTATACAGGACAGAGTAATCAGCTTACGCTAGATACTGAGTATGTAGCTCAAGAAGGTGATACTTGGGTGACAATTGCCACTCGGTACGGTGTATGGTTACCGAAACTGCTTGATATCAATGATGCCAAGTATGAAGATCTGGTAGTGCCTGGTCAGCATATAAGGTTGTTTTAAAAAAAAGAGAGGGTCCCGAAGGAAGCTTCTGGCTCGAAAAGTGCTAAACGGAAGACGCGTAAGCGTCTGGAGAGCACTTGAGAGACAGTTGCGCCCGTAGGGACCCTCTCTTTTTTTATTAATGTAATTAAAAACCCCCAGAGGTGCACTCCGGTCGCTCGGGTCTAGCCTTAGATGCTTCAGCCGGCTTGCGCCGTCTTCCGTATCATCTAAGCCGTAGCCCCTGCGCTCTCTCCGTGCACCTCTGGGGGTTCGTAAAAATGTTATTTAATTCTAAAAAGAAGATGAAATAGAAATTTATCATGCCTAAGTAGTAATGTCAAAAAACTAAGAGGTTTATATTAAGATAGGTTAGTAGACCAATTTAATTTTACATAATGCATATTATCGGCAGAAGCTGAAACCCGCTTTTAGCAAGGGCTGAAAATTACTGTTTTAAAACTATGTGAAAAATTGTCCGTATAGAAAAAGAGAATTCTGATTTAACAGGATTCTCTTTTTTGCTTTTCAGTAAATTTCACAATTAGACCAATAATGATGCAAAAATTTTTTCTGATAGTAATATGTTTTAGGTATTAATTACATTAGATGGGTAAAAATAAAAAGTCATAACAGTTATAATATTTTTCAATTTTCCTATAGCATTACTCTAATGTTTTGCGAGTTTCAGACTCGTTATATATTAACTATTATTTCTTATTTTAAATTTAGCATTATGTTTTTGCATATATTTATGTCTTTCACTGGTCATAATTTTTTTATCAATATGATATCCATTTATTTTTGCTTCATTAATAAAATTAGGATCAGCATCTTTTGCAAAAATTGGTTGTCCGTTTGAGTCAAATGTCATTTTATATTTATCTACATATTGATCTGGATTACCTGGTGCTAGTAGTAATGCATTTTCGGGATCATATGCTGCATCGGTATCGTAGTTTCTAAGAGCATCTGCAGAGGCATATAAATGAGAAACGACAAGTCCCATGGTTTCCTTTTTAGTAAACCAGCATATTTTTTTACCGTAAGTCTTAATACTTTCCTCGTAGACAGCTTTTTTCATCAACCCAAATCTATATGAGTCTCTCTTAGTACTACCAGGTTCCGGAAATAATTCATTAGCATTTTCAGCTAGTATTACTTCCCGTTCATCCATTTTTCTACCTCTTACCTCAAATAGCGCCATCTTACTTAAGATATTCCATAAATATCTAATTTGATTGTATTTTCTAGCCTCAAAAGAAATAGATTTTGCCCACCGAGTGTCATTTTCAATATCTTTTTCTTTCGCGTATGTTTGGGTAAGTATTCGGTAATCATTAATTAAACCAATGAGTTCTAAGGCATTCAATTTCTTACTATTACGATTCAAAATTGTTTGGACTAAAAATTTTATCTGATTAAATTGATCTTTATTTGTTTGAGAAGAATTGAAACTTGCATATGTATAAACGGTATCAGAAAATAACCGTTTTAATTTTTCTTTATCTTGCCCAGGCTTTATGTATTCTTTGGCTGCTGGTACGTAGCCTTGAAAATAGGGTTTAATAAAACCTAATTTAATGTATTGATTTATTTGCTTTCTTGTTGTAGCACCACTAGAATCATCATTTTGGTAAATTTCTTTTATTTTATTCTCTAAATCTTTAGAGTGAGTAACGTTTTGATTTAATCGATTATTTTTTCCTGTTTTCGAACGAATTACTAATTCATCTTCAGTTTTATTTCCTAAATCATATTGATCAATATGATTAATAATTATTTCTAGTGTTCTAATAAATTGATTCCCATAAAAGTCTGATGTTCCTAAGGTTAACTTCCAGTAATCTTCATATTTTTGATCTTTAATTACTTTCTTATGTACCAAATCTATACCCTCCAATTTAAGATTATAAGTAATTATATGAGATGGTGACATTTTAGCTCCATTATGTTAGTCTATTATCTAAAGGAGAATTTAAATGAGCTTAAATTATATAGACTTATTTTCTGGAGCTGGCGGCCTTGGTCTAGGTTTTGAAAGAGCCGGTTTCAAGAATATATTCTCTGTTGAATTTAATAAAGAAATTTCAGAGACGTATAAGTATAATTTCCCAAATAATCACCTTATTGTTGATGATATAAAAAATATAACAGCAGCACAAATAAAAAATTTAAAAGGAGATAGTGATGTAGATGTAATAATTGGAGGTCCCCCATGTCAAGGCTTCAGTATGGCTGGAAATATTGGTAGAAAATTCGTAGATGATCCAAGAAACCATTTATTTAGAGAATTTGTTCGGGTTGTTGATATTGTAAAACCCAGAATGTTTGTCATGGAGAATGTTGCTAGAATGGCAACACATAATCATGGGAAAACTATTGAAGAAGTATGTAATGAATTCGAGAAAATTGGGTATCATGTACAATATAAAGTTTTAAATTCAGTCTACTATAGTGTTCCCCAGAATAGACGTAGAATATTTGTTGTGGGAGTTTCTGATAATATGGATTTTGGGTATCCTACCCCATCATTTGACTTAAAAACGGTAAAGGATGCTATTGACGATTTGCCAAAACTTGGAAATGGGGAAAGATCAGATGTTCCAAATCATTTTGCTATGAAACATACACAGCAAATGCTTGATAAAATGGCATATGTTAAAGAAGGAGGCAGTAAACAAGATATTCCGGAAAGCATTAGACCTAAATCTGGTGATGCTCGCAAATATATTAGATATGATCGGAATAAACCTTCAGTAACAATCACAGGAGATATGCGTAAAGTATTTCATTATAATCAGAACCGTGCATTAACTCCACGAGAACTAGCACGTATACAAACATTCCCTGATAATTTTATTTTTCAAGGAAATAGTATATCCATTCAACAGCAAATTGGTAATGCTGTTCCTCCTCTTCTGGCTAAAGCAATGGCTAACTCTGTAAAACAAGCTTTAACCATAATTTCAAATCATAAATATCCTAAAGTTAATTACATAGGAAATAAGGAAAAATTATCAACATGGATTGCAGATAGTATGCCCGATAAAACTAAATCAGTTTTAGATCTTTTTGCTGGGGGTAATTCTATTTCTTATGAATTAAAGAAACGAGGATATAAAGTTATATCTAATGATGCACTTTTTTCTTCATTTGCTCTGTCAAAAGGATTAATAGAAAATAAAAATACTATATTAGATGAAGAGGTAGTAAAACATGCTCTTACAGTGCCTGTAGATACTACTGATCTAAATAAGGTTAATTGGCTTGCAGATAATTTATATTTTTCAAATGAAATGGAAGAATTAGCCAAATTGGTAAAATATTCTTATTCTCTTGAAGGATATCAACGATATCTTTATTTATCTCTCTTAAGAAGAGCGATGATTCGCAAATTACCATACTCAAGGATGAATTTAGATTGGAAAAATATAAAAAAATTAAGAGATGAAGATTATTCTTATCGAAAGTATAAAAGACGCCGTGCATATCATAATCAAACTTTCGCGCATCATATGTTAGCTGAGCTTGAATCATATAATAAAGCGATTTTTGATAATGGAGAAAATAATATTGCTCTTCATTTAGATGCAGTATCGGCTTTAAATTCTATTGATTCAGTTGATGTAATTTATATGGATCCCCCGTATCCAGGAACAATGAATAATTATGATGGATTTTATGGGAAATATGATAAAGTATTCAACGAACACATAAAATTTGATGATTTAACACAAAGCTCTACGTTTCTTAAAGAACTAGAGCATTTGATTGAATTATCTTCAATCAAGTCAAAATACTTATTTTTAAGTATTAATTCAAGGATAAAACCTTCATATGAAGATGTATTAAATTTATGTTCGTACTATGGCGACGTCACTTTGCATAAAAAAAAGCATAATTATCAAGTAAGTGGTAAGGACAACAAAAATAAAAATATGGAGTTACTTATTGAAGTAAAATTTTATAAATAAGATTTTAAATTTTTAATCGAATTTATACTTTTGATTAAAACAAAATACCGTTAAATCTGGTCTTAACAACCTGTATTTAACGGTATTTTTTATTGATTTAAAACTTATAAAATCATTAATCATTATTTATTTTATCTTCATATTTAACAGTAGGGCTTAATAAAGCACAGGACTTAATTAACGTATCTTTGTATCCTGTTGGCCATTCTATGCTTGCTTCTTCGGAAATAACAAGTGTAGAAGTATTACTTGAATTATTAAATATAAAGTTGTAAATTTTATTAACCTCATTTAACATATTTAAATTCTTTTGTGATTCTGAACCAAGTAAATTTTTATAATAAGTAGTAAATGAAGAACTTTTGGCTAATATTTCTAATGTATTATTTAATGCATGTCCATCAATAAAATTATTATACGCTTCAAAATCATATTGATTTAAGGCACACATTAAAGGCAAAATAAATGTATATATAATAAATTTGCCGTGATTAGAATATGAAAAGCCATGGTGAAGAGTACTATTAATTAAATTGTAAGTAGCAGAATTAGTTTTTAAATAGAAATGATTTATTTGACGTAGACTAAGAGAAAAATGTTTTACGCCGATTGTAAAATCAAATTGAACACTTTAGAAAAATAAAAAGTCCATCTGGAC
>NZ_PCYR01000034.1:0-15402 GCF_002553805.1 Lactobacillus sp. UMNPBX19 | reverse complement strand
AAAGGAAATCATCGTTCTTTTTTCATGTCTTAGGAATTAGTTTTTTCCCAGACACTTTTTTATTTTATAGTCTAATTTTGATAATTAATTGTTTGCTTTTCAATCAACTTGTAATCTATTAACTCATCACCATTTAAGTTTTCTTTATTTAATTCAATGGCGTTAATTTGATTATTTTCATAATTGGTATAATAAAATGTTCCTGTCTCTAAATTAGTTCCATCAGAGTAAATTGTGTACTCATAAGAATTTGGTCCTACTTCATCCGTTCCTTTTGGCTGTTCAACTGAATGTAGAATAGGGAAATAATTTGTTACACTACTTAATTCATTATTTCCTTGAGGAGAATGTGCACGAACAAAAGCTACTTTCACCAAACGACTGGCTGAATCCATTCCTCCTGGCAAAAAATGACTCCCTAACCCGCGACTATATAAATTAAGGTCAACACCTGGAACAAGAGTATTTTTAGGCTGTGCAGGTGCTATATTACTATAATTAGCTAAGTTACGTAACTGGCCTGGAAATTCAGGATTATTGGTTAAAACATGAACTGGATTATCATAAACGTGTAATCCACTTAAAGTCGACTCTACAACGATCGACTCACCACTCTTATCAGCCATTAACCAGTGAAGTGGAGAAAGTGGTAGTTTTTCTGAAAAGTTTATATTTACTAAGCTAACATCTTTCAACGCTTCTTTTACTTCAGCAACCGTAGTATATTGACTTAGCAAATAAGGAATTAATTCAAATGGTGTAACATTATTTTTCTCCGCATTTTCTGGAAAATAATGACACGGACCATCAAAATTAAGACCAGCAATTCCTAGCCCTTCTTCATTTGCTGCATCAAAATATAGTGGATAATTATTTTCTACAATCGCCATACCAACCATAGCATATTTTGCCTTTTTACTTGGTAATTTACGATATTGAAACTCATAATTTCTTGGTGTAATTACAGGATGTTCACCAAAAGAAATTTCCAAGTCTAGATTTCGACCAAAATAATGATGATTATTTGAACTATAAACAATTGAGGTACACATATAAACTCCTCCTTATATCTTTTACAGTCCCTATATTACTCTTTTTTCAAAAATAAAAAGGAAACTTCTCCTATGAAGTTTCCTTATTTTATTATTAGTATATTTTTTGAACATGATCTTGAATAGTTGGGTTATCTAAAAATTCATCATAGCTAGTATCTGCACGACTAACAATTCCTTTAGGGCCGACCTCAATAATATGATCCGCGATAGTTTGAATAAATTCATGATCGTGAGATGTAAATAAGATTGAACCTTGGTAATCTTTCAAAGCGTCGTTAAGAGAAGTAATTGATTCTAAATCCAAATGGTTAGTAGGATCATCCATTACCAAAACGTTAGCTGGTTCAAGCATCATTCTTGAAAGTTGACAACGAACTTTTTCTCCACCAGAGAGTACCTTAATCTTTTTATCAATTTCTTCACCAGAAAAGAGCATTCTACCTAAAAAGCCACGTAAAAAAGTATTATCATCTTGTTCTTTAGTAGCATATTGGCGAAGCCAATCTAAAATCGTTAATTCATCGTTGTTAAAGTTAGCATTTAAATCACGTGACATATAGTTATAAGCAGTAGTTTGACCCCAAGTCACAGTACCACTCTCTGGCTTAACTTTACCAGCAATAATGTCCATTAAAGCAGTGGTTGCTAAAGTATTGCGTGATAAAAATGCGACTTTATCACCAGGACGCACTATAAATGAAACATGGTCCAAAATCTTTTCACCATCAACACTATAAGATACATCTTCTACTTTTAGTAAATCGTTTCCTAGGTCACGGTGCATTTCAAATTTTACATAAGGATATTTACGAGAAGATGGTCTAATATCATCAAGGGTAATTTTTTCTAATTGTTTCTTTCTTGAAGTGGCTTGTTTTGATTTGGACGCATTTGCTGAGAAACGAGCAATAAATTCTTGTAGTTCTTTTATTTTTTCTTCTTTTTTAGCATTTTGGTTAGCTGCTAATTCACTTGCAAGCTTACTTGATTCATACCAGAAATCGTAATTACCCATGTATAATTGAATTTTGCCATAATCAACATCACACATTTGTGTACATACTTGATTTAAGAAGTGACGGTCGTGGGAAACTACAATAACAATATTTGGATAATCGGCTAAAAAGTCTTCAAGCCAGTTTACAGTATGAACATCTAAACCGTTAGTGGGCTCATCAAGTAAAAGAATATCAGGATTACCAAATAAGGCTTGTGCTAATAATACTTTAACTTTTTCAGCTTCTGGTAATTCACTCATCTTACTTTGATGCAAGTCTTCTGGTATGCCTAAAGACTGCAAAAGCTTAGATGCGTCTGCTTCGGCGTTCCAACCGTCAAGTTCAGCAAATTTAGATTCTAGTTCTGCAGCTTTAACTCCATCTTCATCGCTAAAATCAGCTTTAGAATAAAGTTCGTCCTTATCCTTCATTACTTGATAAAGTTCCTTATGCCCCTGAATTACTGTATCTAAAACCGTAAATTCTTCGAAAGCAAAGTGATCCTGATTCAAGCTCGACATTCTTTCATTAGCATCGATGGAAATATTACCAGTAGTAGGTTCAATCTTACCTTCTAGTAGTTTCAAAAAAGTTGACTTACCGGCACCATTAGCACCGATTACTCCATAACAATTACCGGGAGTGAATTTCAAGTTAACATCTTCGTATAAGGTACGACCAGATAAATTTAAACTTAAATCTGAGACAGTAATCAAATTATTTTCCTCTCTTACATCTAATTTTTAGTTATAACACATTATAGAAAGTCTTTTTATGAAAATTTAATGCAAACTGGTAATGAATGTAGCTAATCCAAATAAAATCCCCGGAAAGTTAGCTACAAACAACGGCCAATCCTTTTTCTCTCTTAAGAGAGCATACAGAACCCAAATAAGGCAGTTAATGGCTGCAACTAATGGCTGAATAGGATTGCCGTAATTTTCTTGCAAATTATTCATAATTTGTGGAATATAAGAAACATACATTAGAACAGATAAAACTGAGCCAATTCGTCCAATCGTTAATACAGTCTTATTATCAAAAGATCTAATTTTATTTTTCAACCAATCTTCCTTTCTATACTATGTTATCTAGTTTACTTACTTTTTATAGTTATCTCAAGCACAAAAAAAGAGATTGATCAAAAATCAATCTCTTTTTTAATATCAACTTATATTAATCTAAGTCAACGTTGTCTGGGAAGAATGCTAAACGTTCACCCTTACCAAGTTCTTCTTCGATTTCAAGTAAACGGTTGTACTTTTCAACACGTTCTGAACGAGCTGGAGCACCAGTCTTCAATTGACCACCGTTAACAGCAACTGCGAAGTCAGCGATGAAAGTATCACCAGTTTCACCTGAACGGTGAGAAATCATAGTGTTGTAACCATTCTTACGTGAAAGACGAATAGTTTCAAGAGTTTCAGTAACAGTACCGATTTGGTTCAACTTGATTAATGAAGCGTTACCAGCACCTTCGTGAATAGCCTTGTTCAAAAGCTTAGGGTTAGTACAAATGAAGTCGTCAAGAACGATTTGGATACGGTCCTTGTGACTTTGAGTAAACTTAACCATACCTTCAACATCGTTTTCATCGTATGGGTCTTCCATAGAAATTAATTCTGGGAATTCGTCAAGTAACTTGTCGTAGTAGTCTGCCAATTCTTCGTCAGTAAGAACTTTACCTTCAAGGTGGTACTTGCCGTCTTCTTTGTTGTAGAAGTATGAAGCAGCACAGTCACATGCAATAGCAATATCTTCACCTGGTTTGTAACCAGCCTTGATGATTGATTCATGTAATGCTTTCAAAGCTTCTTCTGAGTTCTTCATGTTAGGAGCGAAACCACCTTCGTCACCTAAGCCAGTTTCGTAACCCATATCTTCAAGAACTTTCTTCAAAGTGTGGTATACGTTAACGATCTTTTCAAAACCATCACGGAATGAAGTCTTAGCAACTGGGGTAATCATGAATTCTTGAATATCGATACCGTTGTCTGCGTGTTCACCACCGTTAATAACGTTGTGGAAAGTTTGAGGCATTTCAAGGTCAGTACCACCAAGGTAACGGTATAATGGTTGGTGGTTATCCTTAGCAGCTGCAGCAGCAGTAGCCATAGATACACCTAAGATAGCGTTAGCACCAAGACGGCCCTTGTTTGGAGTACCATCTAAAGCAATCATAGTTGCGTCGATGTTTGGTTGATCATGTGGATCTAATCCCTTTAAAGCGTCGTTGATTTCAGTGTTAACGTTGTTAACAGCGTTCATAACACCTTTACCACCAAGGCGTGAACCACCATCACGTAATTCAACAGCTTCGTTTTCACCAGTTGAAGCACCAGATGGAACTTCAGCCTTACCTACAACACCGTTTGAAAGAGTAACGAAAACTTCAACAGTTGGGTTACCACGTGAATCAAAGATTTCAAGTGCATGTACATTCTCAATAACTGATTTGAGCATTAAAAAAATCCTCCTTAAATTTGTGGCGAAAAATACAAACTAACCGAATTGGCATCTAGTCAGTGTTTTTCGTCGCTTTTAGGCATAGCCCTTTTGACTACAGATTTATTTTAAAGCAACTTTGTGAGTATGTAAACTAAAGAAAGCAATTATTTTTTTATAAAAAAGATCGACCATTAAAAGGCCAATCCTAAAAGTTGCTGTGCAATTGTAAAACAAAATAGGGCTAAAGTTGTTGCTCCTAAAACATCAGATGGATAGTGTGCACGCATATTTAAACGTGACACTACTACCAGTCCCCATGCGATTATCAAAGTAATTAAGAGCCAGATCCCCATAATATGACCAAAGATTTGCCATAACATTAATGACATAATAGTTGCGCTTAACACATGTCCACTAGGAAAGCTATAGCCATCTCGATAGGTTCTCATTGACAAGGGTCTTTTTCTTTTAACTGAATGCTTCAAAAAGATTCCAACTGCATCAGTTACTGCCAAAGTACCTAAAGACCAAAGAGCAAGCCAGGGGTGATGAAGCAAAACTAATAGGCCTGCCAATAAAAAGTCCCAAACAACAACTACCTTAGGCTCATTTAAGACTGTAATAACTTTCCAAATTTTACCGTCTCTATTTTTAACAAGCTTATGGTGCAATAAATGATCATAAAAATTAAATAGACGAGAATTTCTAATGTTAAATATTAATCCTAAAAGAATCAATGCCGAAATCAGCAATTGAATTAAACAATGCAATTTCACTTTTACTTAACCTCAATTAATTGTACTAATAAATATTGTAACAGCAAAAAATAAAGCACATGCGTTTTTTAAATTTTATTTAACTATTTCAATAAAAAATAAGAATGAGATTTCATCCTGAGCAAATATTTGGCGATCAAAGTGTATAAAAAAGCCCGTAAGATTAACACTTACGGACCAAATTTAAAGGAGAGTACAGGATTTGAACCTGCGCGCCGGTATAAGCCGGTTCGCCGGATTTCGAGTCCGGTGCATTACCACTCTGCCAACTCTCCAATTACAACGTTTTTATTATAGCAATTAAAAAATAAATGGTAAATACAAAATAACTAATTCTAAAATTAATCTTTAAAAAGTCATCATTCTTTCATAGTTTTTCTGTATCTTAAAGCTATACCAATGATAATGAAAGGACTCGTATTATGGCAAAGATCATTATTTACAAGCCCCGCAAAATCAAGTTGATGCGCCAGGCTGTTGAGCGTTATCTAAACTATAAAATTGTTAAACATAATTAGATTTTTAGCCAACCAAAAGTGGTTGGCTTTTTTAATTTAAAACATTTCAATAATCTTTTCCATTAGTGGCGTCACTTCTCTATCTTTACGCCATACTAAATTTAAGTGGGTAATCCAGTTAGTATGCTTTACTGGGATAATTTTACTTTTTGCATAAGTAAGGGCAATCGATTCAGGAACTAAAGCTATCCCTAAGCCTTCATCGGCCCAGTGAATTGCCGTTCTTGCATCATCACAAGTTACTGAATAGAACGGCCTTATTCCCTGGTGCCGAAAACTACGATTGAATATTTCTTGAAATCTTCGGTATAAAATTATCGGACTATCTTTTAATTCACTAAGATGTCTAATTTCTCTCCTTTCAAAAAATTCCTCTCTTGTCACTGCTACCATGGGTTCTTGATGAAAATCTTTAAAATTTAGTCCTTCAAGATTAAAAGGTGTCCTTACTATTCCTAAATCTAAGATTCCATCTTGTAGCTGTTCAACAATACCAAAAGTGTTTGCTTCATGTATTTCAAATGATAAATTAGGATAGTATTTTACTAATTTTTTAAATTGTTCATTTGGGACAACTCCTCCACAAGAAGAAATGACCCCAATTCTAATTTTTCCTAATTCACCCTCTTTAATTTGATGGATTTGGCTTTGAGCAGATATACTCAGAGCAACAATTTTTTTAGCATATTTTTGAAATACTTTTCCCTCTTCTGTCAGTTCTATTCCATGAGCAGTTCTAACAAAAAGCTGCACCCCTACTTCTTTTTCTAATTGTTTTAACTGATAACTTAAAGGTGGCTGAGCAATATATAACTTTTTAGCAGCAGACGTAATCTGCCGCTCTTCAGCAACCACTAAAAAATATTTTAATTGTTTAATATTCATATAATACCTTTTAACTTATTATCTATATTTTTAATATCTCCTATCTTAATTTGATATTTTCTTAATAACAAGAACTGCGCTAAAATATTTTAAGAAAATAGAGAATTAACGGAGGATTTTTATGGAAAATAAAGAACTGCAAGGGTTAACCGATGCCCAGGCAGAAGAGCGTCTTAAAAAAGATGGTCTAAATGAAGTTCCCGAACCTGAATTTAATTTCTTTAAAGAATTTATGTCCAAGTTATGGAACTTATCGGCCTGGATTCTAGAAGCAGCCTTATTATTAGAATGTATTTTAGGTAAATGGATCCAGTCCTTATTTGTTTTATTAATGCTTTTATTTGCAGCCTTTAATGGAGCTACACAAAAGAAAAAGTCTCGCAGAGTTCTAAATACAATTTCTCATGAGCTAACTCCAACAGTCTCTGTAAAAAGAAGCGGTAAATGGAAACAAATAGATTCAAAATTCTTGGCTGTCGGAGACTTAATCAGCTTAAAACGCGGAGATGTTTTAGCAGCTGACGTAAAAATTGCTCAAGGGCAGATTACAGTTGATGAAAGCTCAATTACCGGTGAATCAAAAGCAATTAAAAAATCTGTCGGTGACACCGCCTATGCCGGCACGACAGTAGTTGATGGGGATGCCCTAGCAGTAGTAACGGCAACAGGAAGCAATTCCCGTTCCGGAAAAACCATTAATCTAATCAACAATTCCGCTGCTCCTGGTCACTTACAACAATTATTAACCAAAATTATCTATTATCTATGTCTTTTAGACGGTGTATTAACTTTAATTTTAGTAATTGCGGCATTGATTCGAGGACAGAATGTCATTGAAATGCTCCCATTCTTAGCTATGATGTTTATTGCCTCTATTCCGGTTGCTATGCCATCTACCTTTGCCTTATCTAATTCTTTTGAGGCCACTCGTCTAAGTAAAGAAGGAGTATTAACATCTGACTTAACCGGTATTCAAGATGCGGCAAACTTAAACTTATTATTACTTGATAAAACTGGAACAATTACTGAAAACAAGACAGCCGTCTCCCAATGGGACAATCTAAGCGATCTTCTAAATAAGGAAGTTCTTGCCCTAGTTGGGGCAGCTACTGATAAACGTAGTCCTAGTATCATTGATTCCGCAATCGATGAATATCTTAAAGAAAAAGGCATTACTCCTGATACTCCAGAAAAATTTATTCCCTTTACATCTGATACGGGATATTCAATGGCTACCGTTGGCGGCTACAATATCAAGTTGGGTTCTTTTAAGCAACTTTCTTTAATAGATAAAAATGCTGATGAAGAAGCCAAAAATATTGATTTTACTGCTGGTCGTTCAGTTGCAGTTCTAATTAATGACAAACTGGCTGGACTATTCATTTTACGTGATAAAGTCAGGGCAGATTCAAAGAAAGCTCTAGAAGAACTTAAAAAACGCGGAATCAAACCAATTATGTTGACTGGAGATAACCGCAGAACTGCAGAAGCTGTTGCTAAAGAAGTTGGCCTAAAAGGAAAAGTTATCTCAATTCACGATTTCAATGATAAAACTGACGTTAATGATTTGGCCGGAATTGCTGATGTTTTACCAGAAGATAAGCTTAAAATGGTTAAACTATTCCAAAAAGACGGCTATATTGTAGGGATGACTGGTGACGGAGTTAATGATGCTCCTGCATTAAAGCAAGCTGAAGTTGGAATTGCCGTTTCAAATGCTGCTGACGTTGCGAAACGAAGTGGTAAGATGGTTCTCTTAGAAGATGGTTTAACCCCTATTGTTAAAATTCTTGATGCTGGTCACCGAGTTTACCAAAGAATGACAACCTGGTCTTTAACTAAATTATCTCGTACAGCCGAACTAACAATGCTTTTAACATTTGGTTACCTATGCTTTAACTATATTCCAATGGCATTAAATGCAATGGTTATTTATACCATTATGAATAATATGGTAACTATGATGATTGGAACAGATAATACGCACATTACTTATAAGCCAGAAAGTTGGAATATGCTTAAATTAGCTAAAATCGCTTTCTCACTTGCTGCAGGCTGGACTGCAATTGGTTTTGGCTTCGTTTGGTACCTTGTATCCCAAAACTATGCTCAAGGAACTGTTTCTACAATGGTTTATGTTTACTTAGTTTTAAGTGCAATGTTGATTGTCTTAATTACTAGAACTAGAAAATTTTTCTGGCAGTCAGTTCCATCAAAATCAGTTGCTATAGTTCAAATTATTGATGTCTTGTTAACTTTTGCTTTAGCATTATTTGGCTTAGCTATGACTCAAATTAGCTTTGCAAATCTTGCCTTAACCATAATTGTGGCCTTAGTTGCAGCAATTATAATTGATTTATTCTATCAACCAATTATGAAAAACAAGTAATAAACTATACTAAATCCATAGAAAAATAGGTTACTCTGATAAACATATCAAAGTAACCTATTTTTAATAAACTTTAGTTTTTATATGTTTCCTTAATAAACAGCACACAAACTGCTGCTAAAATACCCGAAATTCCTGCAGTCAACATCATCGCTGGCATTGAATATTTCATTAGTGGAAATAGTATAAAACTTAATAATGAAGCAATTATTTGAGGTAAGCAAATGGAACAATTAAATAAACCTAAATACGTCCCCATGTGTTTACCGGATAAGGCATTAGAAACCATAGTTAGTGGATAAGTGTTCATAGCTGCCCAAGAAATTCCAATTAAAATAAATGATACAATCAAAATATTTTGAGAATGGACAAAGAAGATGGAACCATATCCTATTCCTCCTAATAATAAACTAATACCATATCCAACCTTATGATGATCATTTGGCACCTTTGCCAAAACATATGACCATATCACTGCGGCAATTGATTGAACAGCTGTTAAAACCCCAAACCAGTTTCCGGCTAATTGATAACCAGCCGAAGATGGATCTGTTACTTTCCAAACATTTTCTGCAATTGCACCTGTAGCATAAGTTGATAAATATTGGAATGAAAACCAGCAAAATAATTGTACTAATGAAACTTGCCAGAAAACTTTAGGTGCCTTTTTTAACAGTTCAAACCAGTTTCCGCATTCTTTGTTATCTTCTTCTTTAATACCATGATAACAAGCATAAGTTTTTGGATCATATTCATGAACTTTTGTTACGGTTAACAAACTTGTAATGACAAGTATTGTAGCTCCTACATAAAATGAAATTACAACTGATTGAGGTACTACACCCTTTTTAGCAGTATTAGCAACTCCTAGAACTGTTAATAGAAATGGGAAAAATGCTGCAATTACTGCACCTGAATTTGAAAGCATACTTTGGATACCATATGCATATGATTTTTGCTCATCATTAACCATATCACCAATCATCATTTTAAATGGTTGCATAGCCATATTTGCTGCTACATCTAAAATTGCAATTGCAATAGCTCCAAATACTAATGCTTCAATAGAGCCATATCCTAAGCCTAAACTCCCAATGTTTGATAAAAATAACATCATAATCACTGCGAAGATCATCCCAATTAATAAGTAAGGTAATCTTCTTCCACCAAGTTTTGGAGCCCAAGTTCGGTCAGAGAATGATCCAATAGCTGGCTGTACCACTAACCCAGCCAAAGGCGGTAAAATAAAGAACCACCCTAACTTCGTTGGATCAGCTCCTAAGGTTTGAAAAATTCGACTCATTTGTGATGTTTCAAGAGTAAAAGCAATTTGAATACCTAAGTAACCAAAATTAATCATCCAGATCACACTTTTTGCAAGTTCTGGTAAGCCAGATACTTTGTTATTTTCATCCATAGTTTTCTCCCTCACTTTTTAGCTAAGCGCTTTCAATAATTTTATATTAAGCAAGAGTGAAAATGCTTTCAATACAAGATTAATTGTTACCGGTAACTAAATACATAAAAATGCTGATACCATTACAAAAAAGTAATAGCTATCAGCATTTCTAAATTTATATAAGTGAATCTTCTTATATTCTTTTATATTCTAAAAAGTCGTAATCAAATTTATTATTTTCATCTGGATGATGACTTTCGGAATTTACTAATTTAAAGTCTTCATACTTTAGTTCCGGCATCCATGTATCACACTTAAATATATGGTGAATTTTTGTCTTTTCAAGAATATCTACCTCATCCTTAAATTCTTTAAAAACTTCAGCACCCCCAATAATATCAATTGTTTCTTCAGTGTGATCTTCGATCCAATTTTTCAACTGTTTAATTTGTGAAAAAACTTTAATTCGTGAATTATCTTGATATCTACGTTGCAAAATTGGATTAGTAGAAAGGATGATATGTTTTCTTTTAGGAAGTAATCCTGGAAAACTATTAAATGTTTTTCGTCCCATAACGATAATATGATTACTAGTCAGCTCTTTAAAATGTTTTAAATCAGCGGGCAAATGCCAGGGCAAAGCACCCTGGTAACCAATACGTCCATCTTCATCTTCTGCCCAAATAAATCTAATCATTGTTCTTTCCTCAACACTTAAACGGCTACCGGCGCCTTAATAGTGCCATGATGCCGGTAATTAATTAACTTGATATCTTTCATTTCAAAATCCTGTACTAATTTTTTATCCGGATTTAGCCAAAGCATAGGAGCGTCATATGCAGATCGATTCAATAATTCTTTAACTTGGTTAAAGTGATTTTTATAAATATGAGCATCTCCTAAGGTATGAATAAATTCACCGGGCTTTAAACCGGTTTCACACGCAATTAAATTTACTAGTAAGGCATAACTCGCAATATTAAACGGTACACCTAAAAACATGTCACCTGATCTTTGATACAGTTGTAAACTTAAACGCCCGTCGTTAACATAAAACTGAAATAAGACGTGACATGGAGGTAAAGCGGATGTTGGTACATCTTCTGGATTCCATGCACTCACAATTAAGCGGCGAGAGTATGGTGTCGTCTTAATTTGATCAATTACATTTTGAATTTGATCAATAAAACCACCCCCACGTTTTTGCCAATGTCTCCACTGGGCGCCATAAACGTCTCCTAAATTTCCATACTTTTCTGCAAAAGTTTGATCCGCTAGGACTTTTTCATCAAATTTTTTCATTTCTTCTTGATATATCCTTTTAAATTCTGGGTCTTGTTGACTTCTTAGGCCAAAATTAGTCATATCTGGCCCCTGATACTCATTACTCTCTACCCAGTTTTTAAAAGCCCATTCATCCCAAATATGGTTATTGTGTTCTAGCAAAAAGCGAATATTAGTATCTCCTCGTAAAAACCATAACAATTCGCTCTTAATAAGTCCAAAAGGTATTTTTTTAGTAGTTAAAATAGGAAAACCATCAGTTAAATCAAATCTCATTTGGGCTCCAAATAAGCTTCTAGTCCCTGTTCCGGTTCTATCTTCCTTGTCGTGCCCTTCACTCATTATCCTGCTTAGTAAATCTAAATATGGTTGCTCTAAAGTTGCCATTTTATTTCTTCTTTCTATTCCGCGTCTTCATCTTAAAATACCATATATTTTGTATCTTGGTAAATACAAACACTATATTTTGTGCATTCAGTGATATGGTAGAATTATATATTATAAACTTTGGGGGAATTATAATGATTTTAACTTGGGATATAATTAGAAGAATAATCGAAATCCTTTGGTTAATTAATGTTGGTCTAGCAATTTGGACAGTTTTTCGTAGTCATCGTGATATTGCTTCTACTTGGGCATGGCTCTTGATTTTGTCTATCTTCCCTTATGTTGGGTTTGTTTTATATTTATTTACTGGTCGACAATTATCACACGATGATATCTTCTCAATTGAAACTGAACAGAAAAAAATTCGAGATCATTTTCTTAATGAACAAAATAGGCTATTAAGAATCCATGACTTACTACCAAGTAAAGCCCAGAATCCACGTGCAAGACGCTTAGTAGAACTGAATCTAAATAATGATGATGCCCTTTTAACTTTTAATAACGAAGTCGACACTTTTATCGACGGACAAGTTTTATTTCCAAATCTTATAAAAAATATTGATGAAGCAAAGAGAACCATTAATGTAGAATTTTATACATTTTATGATGATCAATTAGGAAATCAGGTCTTACAATCTTTAGAAAAAGCAGCCAGTCGAGGCGTTAAAGTTAGAGTTTTATATGATGCAAGCGGCTCTCGTGGTACACGACCATCTTTTTTTAAAAAACTTCGTCAACTAGGTGGAGAAGCTCAACCTTTCATTTCAACAGCTGGAAACCGTCTTTTTACTACTCCTCGTGCTAATTATCATTTACACAGAAAATTGGTAATTATCGATAATGAAATTGGATACATTGGCGGCTTCAATATTGGTGATCAATACATTGATCGAAGTAAAAAGTTTGGACACTGGCGTGATACACACCTACGCGTAGTAGGACAAGCTGCCCTATTAATGGAAATTCGTTTTGCGATGGATTGGAATACCAGCTGTCGTAGATCTCACCTTCCGAAATATAATATTGACAGCATAGTAGAAACATTTGAATTAAAAGTAGTACAATCTAAAGACTTAGTGCCAATGCAAATTGTTTCCTCCGGACCAGACAATAGTCATTTTGGTATTCGGCGAGCTTATGAAGAAATAATTGCTCAGGCAGAAAATTACGTCTATATTCAAACTCCTTACTTAATCCCGGGTGATTCAATCTTAGAAGCTTTAATCATTGCAGCAAAAAGTGGAGTTGATGTACGAATTATGATTCCTTCTATGCCCGATCATCCCTTTGTCTACCGGGCAACTGAGTACTATGCAAAATACCTAGTTAATCAAGGGGTTAAAGTTTACAAATATGATAATGGTTTTATTCATGCAAAAACTATTGTTAGTGGATCTAATATTGCTTCAGTCGGATCGGCAAATCAAGATTTTCGTAGTTATCAATTAAACTTTGAAGTAAATGCTTTTACATATAGCACCGCTCTCACCAAGGAATTAAAAGAAATTTTTGAAGAAGATTTAAAAGAATCGACTTTACTCACAAAAGAATACTTTGAAAAGCAATCTCATTGGCGTAAATTTAAACAATACTTTTCAAGATTGCTCTCACCAATTTTATAAAAAGAAAGAGACATACTTAGCTTTTTAGTTGAGTATGTCTCTTTTTTCTTATTTATTCTTCTTCATCAACTACAGTAACAGTTTTTCTTTCCTGATATGAATAATATATCCAAGCAATAATACCAAATGCCACTGGTCCAATAGCAGTCCAGAATGAAGTTGCATAATCACCAGTAAATAATGGTTCAATACAAGTAAAGACGATCCCTACTGCTACTACAAGCCAAACAACAATTGTTACAGCCCACACACGTTTTTTACCCTCAATAAAGATAAATGGACGATCGATATCTTTTTTCATCTTAAAGAATGGATATGCACCAATCAGGAATAAGTACGGGGCAGATGAAGAAACATTCATCATATCCATTAAAATAGTATAGAATTGTCCAGCTGCATTACCACCAAATGAAATAAATAAAATAATGACACTAACAATAACAGCCTGGAGCCACATTGAACGCTCTGGCATTCCGTGTCGATTTAATTTAACTAAGGATTTAGGCAGAAGTTTTGGATCACATCCTTCAATAAAGGACTTAACAGGTGAATAAACCATTAAAAATGCTGCTGAAATTCCTGCTAAGACGTCAGCTAATCCAGCAAAACGGGAAAAAGCAGATCCTAAAGCTAATGATGCTGAATGAGAAAGTCCAAATGCTTTACCTGTTTCAACTCCCAAATTGTTAATTAAAACATATTCAACATTAGCCAAATCAACATTTTTACCACTTAATTGGCTGCTCCAATTAACAGCTACACCACACATCAAAATATTTAAAACATATAGTGCCGTCATCCAAATCATTGCAGTAATTAAAGCCTTAGGAAACGTTTTTTCGGGTTTATCTACTGAATCAATCACACCAGCTGATGTTTCTAGACCACCGTAAGCAAACAAAGCATAAACAATGAAAGACACAATTGCAATTGGAGATTGGAAAGCCGGATTAGGTGAATGAACTAGTGACTGCACTGTTAAAGGTTCTGCTAACTTCCCGTGATTCAAAAAGAATACTAAAATTGATAGCAAAGTAAAACCAATTGTAATGGCTAAAGTAAAAAAGCCTCCAACGTTACTTACAGCTGCAATCTTATCAACACCTTTAGCAGCAAAGAATGTTACGACTACTAAAAATACTACTTCTAAAATTCCTAAAAGTTGTGTTGATGTCAAATTTAAAAAGTGCCAGCTTTGAGTAGTATCATGGCCTGAAATGGCTGTTGATACCGATACTAAGAAAAATTGTGTCGATGACACAAGCCAAACTACCCAAGCAGCTAACCAAATAAAAGTACCGATAAAGGCTGTTTTTTCACTAACTGAGCCTTTAAGCCAAGAAAAAATTCCGCCCTTAACTCCTTTAAAAGCTGCACCATATTCGGCAAAAATTAAAGCTGATGGTAAAAAGAATAAAATTGCAGTTATGATATACCACACAATACTTGCATAACCCATTTGATAATAGGCTGTCAAAGAATTACTAAAGCCAAAAATAGCTGAAAAGATCATCAAAACTAGACTCTTTAATCCAATTTTGACTGATTTGTCTTTTTTCATAAAAAACTAAAACACTCCCTCTTTCTGAAGTGCCATAGAAAAGTTAGACATTTATAAAATTTTAAAGATTTGATAATACA
>NZ_PCYR01000033.1:0-15693 GCF_002553805.1 Lactobacillus sp. UMNPBX19 | reverse complement strand
CAAAAGAAGTGGTAGAGAAATACATCAACGATCAAGTCTATAACGCAATCAAAGATGGTAAGCCCTATCCATCCCCGCATTAAAATACGGGGATTTACGGGCGGATTTCATTAAAAAATTGATTTTTAGAATTTAAACACCTTAGAAATTTCTTCTAAGTATTTTTGATCTAACTCATCGAAGTTAGATAATTTAGTTGAATCGAAATCAAAAACTCCCCATAAATCGCCATTTGTTTTAAAAATAGGGACAACAATTTCAGAATTTGACTCACTATCGCAGGCAATATGTCCAGCAAACTCATGCACATTTTTTACAATTTGAGTTTGCTTTTCTTTTGCAGCTGTTCCGCATACCCCTTTGCCAATTTGAATATGAACACAAGCTGGTTTTCCCTGGAAAGGGCCAAGAATCAATTCTTGGTTATCATAACGATATACACCAGCAAAGTTAACATTATTAAGTGAATTAAATAATAAAGCCGAAATATTTGCCGTATTTGCAATCCAATCGTTTTCGCCTTCAACTAATGCTTGGGCTTGTTTTAATAATAGTTGATAATTGTCTTCTGTAGTAGCAGCCATAATTGAATGCCTTCTTTCTGTTAAGTTGTTCTAATTCTAACATTAATTTAGTAAATTAAGGATTTTAAGCCAATTTTTTCAGAAGAAACTTATGTATCAACATAACTATATAGGCAGTAATAAAAATAAGTGGAGCTAAAGAAATTGGTAATAAAAAAATTAACAAGACAGCGGTAAGGAGTGGCTTTTCTAAAATAATAGTAATGCTAGCTACTACTGCTAAGGAGACAGTAATTGCGGGCTGGATAGGGATGAATTGAGCAATTGCAGCACCAACAGCAACACTAGCAAAAATTGCTGGGAAAATTTTACCTCCACGCCAGCCCATTGCAAAACCAGCATGCGTAGAAATTGTTTTAATTAGGGCAATTAACAGTAAGAAGAGTGGTGAATATGAGAGAGCAGTTTTAGAAAAAGGAACAATGTGAAATTCGCCTGAAAAAAGTGCGTAATCAGTTACTAAGGTTAAAAAACTTAGGACTATACCCCATAATGTTGCTTTTAAAAGTGCTGGTAATGCCCAACTTTCTACTTTAGTAAATATTTTTTCTAAATATAAGAAGAAATATGCAAAAAACATTCCACCTATAACAGGAACTAGACTATACCAGAGAATAGTCCATGACCAGTAAATTGGACGTTCATGAATTCCGAACGCTCCCTCTTCAGGAAAAAGTTTAAAGATCAAAATTGTTCCAATTAATCCAATTAAAATATTAAAGGTGATGAACCATTTTTTTTGATTTTTAGTTCTAAAAAGCTCACTAAACTTTGGGGATTGCAATAGAGTATCTTTATCAATGCCTATTTGCCAAAAATGAACCCAGCTTTTGTAATGAGTAGTCATCAATCTAATTTTATCTCCGAGCCAATTTATCATCCCCGAAGTAAGAACAGTGGTGGAAGCTTCTGGCCCAATACTTCCACCAGCTCCTAATGATAAAAGCCCTAAAGTAAAAGACTTCCACCAGGAATGATAATCAAGTTTTCCACTTTTCCGAACATCATGTAACACTTCTTCAATCGTTAAAGGATAGGAACCTAATTTCTTTACTAAGAAACCAATAATTATTCCAAATGGTATACAAATAAGAAAGGGATAAGCAGGACGCAAAGAAAAATTATTATGATGATTAAAGTAACCCCAAATAAAGTCAATAACATAATTGATTAGGTTCAGGTATAAAGCAGTTAAAATACCAATAATAAAACTCCATATACTACTAAAAATTAGAATGTTTATGCGTTTTTTAGCCATTATTTTCTATCAATTCCTTTATCCAATTTAGATTTATGATAGCAGTGTACTTTATTTGTTGTCTTGATTCAAATCGCTCATAATAAATTTGCAAGCAGGATAAATAAAGAAAGGATTTGTCCAGTTATGATTGGAAAAGAAACACAAATACGTTTAGTAAATAAGTTAGAGAATATACACCATGTTGTAGTTCAAGCTTCATCAATTGTTGGAAGTAATGTTTTTGCCTTGCAGCTTCTGCATAGACAAAGTGACGTTGTTGTGTATCAAACTCCAAATGATAGCGAAACTGTTACATTTGATGAAGACCATCCTATTTTATACTTAAAAGGTCCAAATTCAGCTGGAACTGCTGGTGGACATACCCAGACCTGGATACAAAGTGGAGAAAATAATAAATGGTTTGTTGGCACTAAACCCAAAAGACATGGAAATACATATTGGACCACACAAATTGCAAGAGTAACAGTACCGGGGTATCAAACACAGGTATTTGCTAATAATACTGATTTACCACGTCTTTCCTATCTTAACCGAGCAGGAGCTGGTTATAGGGATGGAGGTACAGTTTATCCAGGAAAAGATTTAGTAAGAGTAGAGGCCACTGTTTCACCAAATGGTCATTATTTCTTGATTGCAAGTATTGATATAAATCATACCGGTTATTTTGCGCTTTATGACCTTAACGAAGTAAATAACAAATTAGATGAGGCAGAAGAAAAAGCTGAAGATATTAATATTGAAAACTTAACATGCTTAGGAGCATTTAAGGTTCCTCATTTTAATGATCAAAAGATTGTCTCTATTCAGGGATACGGAATAGATGATAATAGGGATATTTATATTTCAAGTCAGCCAAGTCCACATACAACTTTTTTGGGTTTTCCAAGACAGGGAAAGCCTCGTGAAATTATTAAAATTCCGTGGGGGATGGTTGATCCAGATAAATGGTCTGTAGTTAATTTAGATAACAGCTTAAAACTTGATGCTTTAGATTTTTGTACTGAATTTGAAGGAATTCAAGTAACTAGCGACTGTCTTTACTTAACAGTAGCTTATCATCAGCGAAATAGCGACTTAACAACTCTAATGAATCGTATTTACCAAGTTGAAAAATTTTAGAATGAAAAATAGGCAGACTTTTAAGTCTGTCTATTTTGCTATAATTGATAAAAATGAGGTGTAAGAAATGGAAAAAATTCGTTGTAGTTGGGGAAATAGTAAGAATTTACTCTACCGAAAATACCACGATGAAGAGTGGGGTAAGTTAAATCTAGATTCAACCTACTTATATGAAATGCTTGTATTAGAAAGTTTTCAATCGGGATTATCCTGGGAAACAATTTTAAATAAACGTGAAAATTTTCGAAAGGCATTTGCAAATTTTAACTATCATAAAGTAGCCAAATTTAATGAAGCTGATTTTGAAAGATTGATGCAAGACAAAGGAATTATCCGTAATCGACTAAAGATTAATTCTGCAATTAATAATGCGAAAGTTTTAGTTAAACTAGAAAACAACAATCAAACTTTCAAACAAATTCTAACTAAGTTTATCCCTGAACCAATTAATCACCATCCTAAAAAAATGGAAGATGTTCCTACTTCAAATGAATTATCTAACCAAATTTCAAAAGAAATGAAAAATCTCGGATTTAAATTTGTTGGTCCAATAACAATATATTCATTTTTACAGGCAGTTGGATTAATAAATGATCATATAGAAACTTGTAGTTTTAAGAATGGAGAACTGTAATGCCTTTACTACTACCGACAAAACAAGTAGTGATTATGTTTATTTTAATGTTTGTTGGCTGGATCTGCTATCAGGTGAAATTTCTCCATGAACAAACAGTAAAAGATTTAACTAAAATCCTTCTTTACGTGGTATCGCCATGCTTAATTATTAATTCTTTTCGCCAAACTTTTTCAGTTACTAGATTAGTACAATTTAGTTTGATTTTTTTACTAGTACTAGTTTTATTTGTATTTAAAATTATTGTAAGCTCAGTTCTCTTTAACAAAAGAATAATTAAAGACGAGCAAAAAAGAACAATTCTCCGATATGCTGGAACTTACACTAATGCAGGTTTTATGGGAATTCCTTTAGTACAAGCGCTTTTAGGAAATAATGGTGTGTTTTTTGCAGTACCATATTTGATTATTTATAACATCTTTATGTGGACGCATGGGATTAGGATGTTTACTGGGAAGAAGCAGTCATTTAAAGAGAGTGTTCGTCAAGCTATCGTTAATCCTAATATTATTGCAGCGATTGTAGGGATGATATTATTTGTAATTCAAATTAAATTACCTGATATAGTTTCTGACCCTATGAATTATATTGCTAATTTGAATACTCCTCTAAGTATGATTGTTATTGGTACAAATCTTGGAGCCATTAATTTAAAAGAAGACTGGCATGATAAATTGGTTTGGAGTGGAGTATTAGTTAGAAACCTATTTTTCCCATTAATAATTTTAGGCTTCTTACTAATTTTACCGCTTCCATCAATTGCTAAAATGACAACTTTAATTATGGCCGCTTGTCCAGTAGCAGGAGTAGTAGTGCTTTTTAGTTTAATCAGTAATTTTGAAGTAAAATTTCCTACTAAATTAATGTGTTTATCTACTTTAGTAGCCATTATTACCATTCCAGTCATAATTAGTTTGGCTAATTTAATGGGAATATAGAGGGAAAATGGAAAAATGAAAGAAAAGAAGAATAACTATTTAGCAATCAATAAAACTGGTCTATCAATTAAGTGGATCACAATAGCATCACTAGTCTATCTGCTAATCTATACTGAAGCTGGTCAGATAGTAACAGCATTTTCTGAACTTTGGGCTCCAATATTATATTTAGTGATTGTTTGCTTTTTAGCACTGGGAGCAAAAATATTTTATAAAACAGATCGTGTTTTTATTAAGTTACCTAAAGAGGGTAAAGTTAAGATCTTAACCATTATCTTTTGTATTATGTTAATGGCTTTATACTTTTTAATGAATCTGATTACAAGTTGGGTCCAGGTCTTTAATTTAATGCCTGAAATGATGTGGTCTTCTATTTGTGTTGCTTTAGCTGCTGGAATCGGAGAGGAATTTCTTTGTCGTGTAACTTTGTTTAATTTATTTACCAAGATTTTTGAAAATAAACAGTATGTTTTGCTTTGGTCGAGCATTTTTTCTTCAGTTTTATTTGGATTATTTCATTTGATTAACTTAGGACATGGGGCAGCGCTAGATGCAACTTTCCAACAAGTTTATTATGCAACTGCTATCGGGTTAGCCTTCTCCTATCTGCATATTTTTACTAATCGAATCTGGCCATGTATTCTAATGCATTTTTTATTAGATTTACAACCAAATATTGCAAATATGAATGCTGAGGCTTCATCATGGGGTCCGATATTAATTATTTTTGGAATTGTGATAATTGTTTCGATAATTTGTATTTATGCTTTTAATAAAAGAGTTAATAAAGTTGAAAATTAAAAAAAGCAGATCACTTGATCTGCTTTTTTATCAGAATAATTAAAGTCCAAATGGAATCTTGTAAAGGAAAATTCCGATGATTGCACCTAAGATAGGAGCAACTACAGGAACCCAGCCATAGCTCCAGTGAGCATCCTTTTTATTAGGAATTGGTAAGATTGAGTAAACAAGTCTTGGACCGAAGTCACGTGCCGGGTTAAGGGCTGGACCAGTTGGACCACCAAGTGCCATAACTAAAGCAGTGATTAAGAATCCTACACCGATATTGGCAATGTCAACTGCTTGTTTGAAGAACATACCCTTGTATAAACCGATTGCAACAAACATTAAGACACCAGTACCGACAAGTTCAGAAATGAAACCATTCCATTTACTGTTAACGCAGTCGCTAGTAGCAAAACATGCAAAAACAATATTAGAGTCGGTAGATTTTTTAATATATGGCCAGTAAATAGTGATAATAAGAAGTTGACCACAAATTGCACCAAGAACTTGTGAAATAATGTAAGGTGTTACTTGTGCCCAGGGGAAGACACCAGCAGTAGCTTGAGCAAGTGTAACGGCTGGATTAAGGTGGTTACCAGAAATTGATCCAAAAAGCATTGCTGGAAGCATAACACCAAAACCAAAACTGAAGGCAATTAAAATCCAACCTCCATTGGCTTTGCCATCATGAGCATTACCAGTAGTTCCTTTTAAAAATGAGTTGGCAACGGCACCGTTACCAAACATAACCATGATTAGCGTACCGAAAAATTCGGCAAAATACTTAAGCATCCAACTATGTTCCATAAGATACTTTTTCCTTTCTCGAAAAAATAAGTGAAAAATAAACACAAGTACTGATTATACCTAAGTTTACAAAAAAAGCATAGATATTTTTTAAAGAATCTTGCAATTTTAAGCAAAAAGTTTGCATAATAAGAAGATAAATGTCCAAGCTCTAATTACCAAATGTAATAAGGGCTCTTTTTGTTATTGAGGGAAGTGCTTTAATGAATAAAAAACAGATTACGATGGTGACTGTAGCGTTGATGCTCGGGAACGTTATGGCAGGGTTAGATGGAACTATTACTAATACGTCTATTCCTGCCATCGTTTCAGCGTTACATGGGATCCAATTTATGGGGTGGATTGTGGCAGTCTACCTCTTAGGAATGTCTGTTTCAATACCAATTTGGACAAAAATTGGAGAAAAAATTACTAATAAATTAGCTTTTGAGATTGCACTAGTGCTGTTTGTTTTAGGTTCAACACTTGAAGGACTAGCACCTAATATCTACTTTTTCTTAGTTGCTCGAATGATTATGGGAATTGGTGGTGGAGGAATGGGGTCCTTGCCTTATATTATTGCAGGATACGTCTTTCCAAATATTAAGAAAAGAACCCAAGTTTTGGGATATTTGACAGCTAGTTTCAATGGAGCAGCAATTTTAGGACCTTTAGCGGGAGGTTGGCTAATTGATGCTTTATCATGGCACTGGGTATTTTATATTAATATTCCAATTGGTTTAGTTGCGTTATTAATTTCCTTGATCTATTACAAGCCAGTTACACCAAAAACTGCCCCAGTTTTTGATTTACAAGGAGCATTTTTGCTAGTGAGTGGTTTAATTATGTTTTTAATGGGAATCCAACTATTGGGATTAACTGCAACTTGGATTGTAGTAGGGTTAATCCTATTTAGCTTAGTTTTACTGATCTTTTTCTTTTTGCATGAAGCTAAGGAAGAAAATCCAATTATTCCTTTATCTATTTTTAGCAATCATGATCTAAATGGTGATTTGATTTTATTTGCGACTACGTGGGGTGCTTTTATTGCTGTAAATACATATTTACCAATGTGGGCTCAAGCTCTTTTAGGAATGTCAGCTTTAATGGGTGGGATGACGTTAATTCCTAACTCAATCGTTGAAATTATTGCATCCCAAACAGTTGCTACAATTCAAGAAAAAATTAGAACTTTTACGCTAGTAATGATCGGAATTGTTACAATGATGATTTCATCTGGTGGTCTTTTCTTAGCTAATGATCAAACTCCTCTCTGGATATTAATTTTGATTGGGGCATTTTCCGGCATTGGAGTAGGATTTATTTTTGTTGCACTTCAAGTAAAAGTACAAATCGATGCTGGAATGGAAGATATGGCAACTGCGACCTCAACTTCTTATTTAATTAGAATTTTAGCTCAAACTGTTATGGCAGCCGTATACGGGGTCATCATGAATTTAGCGTTAGCGAGTGGCATTAATACCCATTCAAATATCACGATGCATATGATGAATGAACTAAGTGACGCAAAATCAGCTAAGCTATTGCCGCAGTCTTTACTACCAGAAATGCGTAAAATTTTTCACAGTGGTATACACGAAATTATGGCTGTTTCATTCATCTTATTATTAATTGCAACCATCTTTAATTTTTATTTTAATTTTAAACAACCGAATAAGAAAATTAATAGATCATCAAAATAAAGCTTGTGTTTAAGGAATTAAGCAAGTATATTTTAGATAAGATTATTAGCCTTAATTATTGTGAAATAATTGGGGCTTTTTATTTCGTAGAAAAGTAGGTGTACTGATGACAAAAAAGCAAGTAACGATGGTCACATTTGCTATGGTTTTGGCTAATGTAATGGCGGGATTAGATAGCACGATTATTAACACAGCAATTCCAGCTATTGTTGCAGACTTACATGGAATTCAATTCATGGGGTGGATAATTGCCATTATGCTCTTAGGGATGTCTGTTTCAACCCCAATTTGGACTAAAGTTGGGGAAAAGATTGGTAATAAGTCGGCTTTTGAATTATCGTTACTCTTTTTTGTATTAGGGTCACTTTTTCAGGGACTGGCAAATAATATGTATTTTTTCCTTTTAGCTCGAGCTTTAATGGGAGTAGGGGCTGGAGGAATGGGTTCGCTACCCTATATAATGGCTGGTTTTATCTTTGATAATATTAAAGCAAGAACAAAAATTTTAGGTTATTTAGGGGCTGCCTTTAGTGTAGCAGCTATTATCGGACCGTTAGTAGGTGGTTATTTGGTTGATTCACTTTCTTGGCATTGGGTCTTTTATATCAATATTCCGATTGGACTTTTAGCAATTTTTCTTTCATTGTTCTATTATCGTGAAGGTACAATTAAAGAGACTCCAAAGTTTGATGTATTGGGCTCTTTCCTAATTATTGTTGGTTTAACTTTACTTTTATTAGGAATCCAACTTCTTGGTTTAACTAGCAGCTGGATTGTGATCAGCTTAGTCGTTGCTGGCATAATTTTACTAGTCTTATTTTTTATGCATGAAGAAAATCACCCCAATCCAGTTGTACCTATTAGCATGTTTAAAAATCGTGCTTTAGTTGGAGATTTTTTACTTTTTATTTTTAGCTGGGGAGCTTTTTTAGCTGTAAATACCTATTTGCCAATGTGGGCGCAAGGATTACTTGGAACAACTGCATTACTTGGCGGGATGACGCTAATTCCTAATTCTTTAGTTGATGTTGTAGGGACTTTAGTAGTTAACCCCTTAAAAGCACGCTTTAGTAATCGAACTCTGCTCTCAATGGGATTAATTTGTATTTTGATTTCGTCTTTAGGTTTAGCACTAGCGCCGCAAAGTACTAACATTTGGTGGTTAGCTGGTATCGGAACTTTTTCTGGCTTTGGTGTGGGTTTTATTTTTGTTTTACTTCAAATAAAAGTTCAGGTTGATGCTAGTGAAAAAAATATGGCACCAGCAACGTCACTTTCATATTTGATTAGAATTTTAGCTCAGACTGTGATGGCTGCAGTTTATGGAGTAATTATGAATATGGAATTAGCGCGCGGAGTAAGAGAGAATTCTGGTATAACAATGGGGATGCTCAATAAATTAAGTGATGCCAATTCCGCAAAAAGTTTGCCACAACACTTGCTGCCAACAATGAGAAATATTTTTCATTTAGGACTTCAAGAAATTATGTGGTGTGCGACCGCCTTATTAGTAATTGCAATTGTTTTAAATTTAGTATTTAACAAAAAGAGTAAATAAAACATTCTAAGCTAAATAGTGAATTAGTTATCCGACGGGATAATTGATTCACTATTTTTGTTCTTTTGTAGAATAGAAATAGTAGTAAAACTATATGTCACACGGCCTTTAGACGCTTGACGTCGTATATAAAACTGGCAGTTTTGCTTAGGTTTTCAATAGTCTCTTCGAAGAATGTGGACACTTTGATGTCGAGTTTAGAAAATTAGATCTGATTTCTTAGGTAAATACGTTTTACTACTTAGCTTTAGGAGGTTTATTTTATGCAAGTTACTTTTGGAATTGATGTAAGCAAGTCTACTTCTACTGTTTGTGAGTTAATTGGTGAAAGTAAAAATGAACTCACGATTACCAATGATCATTCTGGTTTTATTCAGCTGCTTAAAGAACTATCTGCTTTTTCTAAGCATCCACAAATAATCTTTGAAGCTACTGGAGTCTACTCACGCAGATTGCAAGCCTTCCTTGAAGATTATGACTATGATTATGTAATTATTAATCCACTTAAAGCTAAAAAGGAAATGGACCTTGGATTAAGACACAACAAGACTGATAAAACTGATGCCTACCATCTCGCTCTAATTCAAAGGCTTCATCATCATCCAGTTAATCATCTTCAATCTCAAACTTATAAGCAGCTCAATTCACTGAGTCACTTCTATGATCAGCTAACAAGTGACTTGGTAATGGCAAAAAATAGGCTTCATCAAGCTTTACAGTCAACTTTCCCTGAGATTGAAACTTTATTTTGTTCTGCCAAAGGCAAAAATTATTGGCAAATATTACTCCATTATCCTCATTGTGATTTAGTGAGAAAAAATGATAAAAAGCAAATTATTAATTGGTTGGTGCAGTTAAAAGGCGTTGGTTTTAAGCATGCACAAAAGACTGCAGATAAATTGATCACATTAGCTTATAAAGCTTATCCTGTTGTTTCATGTGACAGCGTAGAAGTCGAACAGGTGCAATACTATGCCCATAGACTGCTTAGCTTAAGTGAGTACAGAGAAAAGATAATTGAGCGAATGGTCCAGTTAGCCAAATCCTTGCCTAATCATGATTTAGAAAACCTAGAAAGTATTCCAGGCTTTGCACAGACTACTGCAGTTAGAGTCTTGTCAGAATTAGGAAATTTACGCAGGTTTAGTAATCCTAATAAAATTAATGCCTTTATTGGAATTGATCCAGGCAGATATCAATCCGGTGAAATGGACTCTAATTTGAGCATTACTAAGCATGGCAATGCAGTGGCACGCAAGCTACTATATCGCGCTATTGGTCAAATTGATAATGCATCAAAGACCAATCCTTGTCATATAGCAGACTATTATGAAAGCAAAAAGCTATCCTCTCAAACCAAAGGGTTCAAGAAGATAGCTATTGCTTCAATACATAAATTAATCAGAACAATCTATGCTCTGATTATCAATGATCAACTATATGATTACAACGTAGCCACACATAACCAAAAAGACTTTAGTCGTAATTAATTGATCAAGTACATTATAAAACGAAGTCTGTAAAAATAATACATTTACAGGCTTATTTGTCATATCATCTTTTAAAAATAATTCGCCCATAATTTCTATTTATCAAAAATACAACTAAAAAATAAAGTCAAATACCCTATTGTGCTTGACTTTACGTAGAAAAAGGTTGATAGATAATCGTTAAAGAAAACGACTATCTATCAACCTTTTACTTTATTAATTATTATTTACTAATTACTCTTTTTAATTTTGCCGACAGCTATTGGTAAAGTAACATGTGGACCATAGTTTAAAACGCTGCCTTGAACCGTATCTGGAAGAGATAAGCTGTTAGGCACGCCGTGAATATAAACTACGCGTTTATCTAGAGCTAGATCAGTTGTATTAAAGATTTCTTTAAAATGCTTCTTTAATTCATTTAAAGGAACATCAGCTTCGTATAGATAGTGACCATATTCATCAGCATGTGGATAAGAATCAGTAGGAATATTAATTTCTTCGGGATTTGTATTGAAAGGAACGTACGTAGAAGAGTTGCTTAAGAAATATAAGTTAATTTAGTAGGTTGAAAATTTAATAGTTAAAAAGCTTTACTCGTTTTGATGATGAGTAAAGCTTTTTTTTGATGTAGAATGAAAAAATAAAAAAATCGCTTGACATTATCATGCTTATCTTGATAAGCATGAGCTATAGTTCATGCTTATCTTGTAATATTTAAATTGTTCCCGGGAATAAAAGAAAAAAGTGAGAATAATTTAAAGTTTCGGAGGAAAAATATGGACGAAAGAGTAAAAGAAGTTCAAGTGTGGCTAAATAAGACTTATAAAGGAGTCAATGGATTTGAAAAAGCTCCTGAAAATGGAAGAACTGGTTGGGCAACTATTTATAGTTTACGAGAAGCATTGCAGCATGAATTGGGCATTTCGACATTAGGGCAAGGATTTGGCGATATGACTAAGTCAGCTTTAAAAAATAAGATTGGATCATTAGTTGAAGGCTATAGTGGCAATATTGTAAAGCTAATTAAAGGTGCATTTTGGTGTAAAGGAATTAGTCCGACAGACTTTACCAGTAAATTTAATGATAATCTTACTTCTGCTATTAAAGAATTGCAAAACGATGCTGGTGTAACAGTTAGTGGTAAATTAACTGTTAATCTAATGGCTGCTTTGTTTGATATGAGCGCTTTTGTTTTAATTGAAGGCCAAGGTAAAAGCGGTGTACGTTCAATGCAGAGATATTTAAATGGTAAATATAGCGATGAATTAGGGATTTTACCTTGTGATGGAATTTACCAGCGAGCAACAAATACAGCTTTAATTTTTGCACTACAGAAAGCTATTGGGATTGCTGGTGCTAACGGTAATTATGGTCCCGGTACAATTGCTGCTACTCCAACTGTTAGTCAAGGTGCCAATGGAGAAGTAGTGAGAATTATCCAGTATGGTTTATATGTAAATGGATTTTACGATGGTAGCTGTGATGGTAATTATACAAGCGAAGTATCTAACGCTGTTGTTGCATTCAGAAAGTTTATGAATTTGCCACCATTTACAGGAACATCAGACTTAACAGTGATTAAAGGCTTATTAACAAGCAATGGTAATACAAATCGCGATTCAATTGCGTTAGATACTTCTACTCAATTAACTTCAAAGGACGTAACTAATTTTAAAAACTATGGTTTTAGTATTGTGGGGAGATACTTAACTGGTTCAGTTGGAGCAGGGGCCTCTAAAAGAGATAAGTATTTAACAGCTGCTGAAATTAAGAGAATTACTGATGCTGGTTTAGCAATTTATCCTATTTATGAAGATGGTGGATATGAGATAGAATATTTTAGCAGAATACAAGGATATCGAGATGGTATCAAAGCGGTCAATCAAGCATCTAAATTAGGCTTTCCTGCTGGAGCAACAATTTATTTTGCGGTAGATGTAGATATTCAAGATGGTGATATCGATGGGACGGTTGTTCCATATATGGAAGGAGTAGTATCAGCTCTTGCGTCTTCTAGATATAATCCAGGCATTTATGGAACAAGAAATGTATGTCTTCATGGTGAAAAAGTTGGAATGAAGTATAGCTTTGTGGCTGATATGTCATATGGCTGGAGCGGTAACTTAGGCTTTAAGATGCCAAAAAATTGGGCCTTTGATCAGTTTGTTGAATATCCTATTGGTGGAACGCCAATTGACCAAGTGGCTGCTTCAGGTAAAGATAGTGGTACTAAATATTTCAGCCCGGGTACTGAAAATACAATTTCGGTTTCAGATGCTTTAGATAATATTCGTAAAAATTTAGGTAATAAATTTGCAGTTGATTTAAATAAAACAATTACTATTTCTAATGGTCCAGCTTTAAAGGTGACTTTAACAGCAACAGACAGTTTTTCAGAAGTGGGATCTTCGCCAGTATTCACAATTAGTAATGGAAAATTAAATTCAGCAAATATTACTAATTGGCTAGCTAATACTTACGGATTAAAACCAGAGAAACTTGGCATTGTAGTCAATGGTGCTGGTACATTAGTGGAGTCCTCAAAAATTACTGCTGGAAATATTTCTGTTAAGGTGTCAGCTAATAGTAATGACGAGTATAAATTATCCTTTATTTGTAATGTAATTAAAGAGGAGGACAAATTATTAGACAACGAACTTTCACTTATCATTGATATGACAATTAAACCATTACCATTTTTAAACGGTATCCCTAACTTAAATGTAAATCTATCTGCTGAAAATGCGGGCCGAACTGTAGTATTAATTGGTATTGCAGCCTTAGCTCTAGTAATTATGGGAAATCCTGAATTGCTTCCTGTAGCAATTGCTGCTATTTAAATTACACTATTAAAATTTAAAATAGTATTTACATCTATTTTTTATTGTTAAAAATAATTTAGTTTTTTTGAGTACTGTATTATTTTGAGATTTTGAAATTATTTTTATAATTACCTTCTGATGATGATTATTTAAATTAGAATCTTTAAACGAACTAATAATATACATCTTTTTTGTATTAATAAATATTGCAGTATCTAAGTCTAAGATTCCAGCAGAATTAATATTTTTTGATGAGATATTATATTTATTTTTTAGAATAGAAATATCGGAATTTGATAAAGAAAATAGAGAAATTAATGTTGGAGTTGGGTATTGTTGGGCCCAAAAAAATGCAGCATAGATTGTCATGATTAACGGAGAAAATATTCCTAATAAACAAATTATTTTAGACAAAAAATTAGCATTATTTAAAGATAATATAAAAAATATAGTTGCTAAGAAATAAATTATATGTATAAAAAAACGTGTAAAGCGAGACTTTTGGGGTACATAGATTAAATTTAGAAAAAACACTAGCCATGTTGCCTTAAATACATCCCACTTAGTTAAGCGAGATAAAAAAATAGGGTTGTCTTGTGAATTCATAAAAAACACCTTTCGAAAGTTATAGATGTTACGATTTTAAAAGATAAAAAGTTGAATGTCAAAATTAATTAGTTTAAAGAAAAGAGGAGAGGATTGAGTACAAAGGACTATATAGAATTATTAGAGCTGGCTTTATGGATTATTAGTATTATTAGTGTGACTGTATTAGGGTATGTTCATTTTAAGGAAAAACAACAAATATATTTTATCCAACTTGCTAGACAGCTAATGATTGATTATGTATATTTTTATGATAAAGAACTTATCTCAAATGAGAAAAAGTTAAATAATGTAGTAAGAGCAGTTGTGACCAGCTTAGAGAAAAAAGGATTCGTAGTTTCTGAAAATGATGTAAAAAATATCATTGCTGGTATTGAAAAGATAGTAACTGACTTACGATTGAAACAGATTAATAGTTAAAGCAATAGGGGCGAGCAGACAAGCTTGTCCCTATTTTGTATAGCATTAGAAATTTGATTTTTAAAGAAAAGTATTTTTTAATTAAAGAAGTAAATTATAATTTAGAAAAGAGAAGGATTCTTATTTTAGACGAACAACCCGCCCGATGGGGCTCTAAGAATTATCATAAAGTTAAAGATTTATATTATAGTGCTTTTCCAGAATGGGAAAGATTCTCATGGATCTCAATGGTATTAATGAGCTTGCGAAAGAAACTCCAACTTAATGCCGTTTATGATGGAGAAGTATTTTGCGGAATGGTTTGTTACTATATTAGTGACAATACTGTTTATTTGGCGTACTTAGCTGTTGAACCAGAATTACGTGGCAATGGATATGGGAGCAGAATTTTACATATGCTTGAAGAAAAATATCCAGATCAGCAAATTGTATTAGATATTGAACCGCTTGATCCTGATGCAGAGAATTATCATCAACGTGTTAGTCGTTTGCGTTTTTACCAGAAGAATGGTTGGCGTAGAACGCACCAGATGTTGGTTGACGCGGATGGTGAATTTGAAGCCTTAGTTGATCAAAATCACTTTGATAAAAAAGATTTTGCTAAGACATTGAAGCAAATGAGTTTAGGTTTTTATCGCTTTAGAATTGAAAAATAATATTTTTAGTCAC
Organism: Lactobacillus sp. UMNPBX19; assembly: GCF_002553805.1. Lineage (NCBI taxonomy): Bacteria > Bacillati > Bacillota > Bacilli > Lactobacillales > Lactobacillaceae > Lactobacillus > Lactobacillus sp. UMNPBX19. The sequence goes on along the minus strand of NZ_PCYR01000033.1, from coordinate 317 downwards.
TCAATTATTGAGTGGCTGCTTTTTTTATAGAAAAGTATAAAACAGTTTATAGTAATAAATGAGGAAAAATAATGAACCCATTTAATTCAACATTTGGTGATGTTCCTAAAATATTTTTAGATAGATCGAAACAGATAAATATCGTAATTAAGGGCCTTGAGGAACTTGTAAGTCCATATCAAATTACTTTTGTTTATGGTTTACGTGGATCAGGTAAAACTACTTTTTTAAGTGATATTAGCAATCAGATGTCTAAAAAGATGTGTCTGGGAAAAAACTAACTTTCAGATACCAAAAGACGATCAATCCAACTCTTA
>NZ_PCYR01000032.1:0-16552 GCF_002553805.1 Lactobacillus sp. UMNPBX19 | reverse complement strand
AAAAAAATACCTCATAATTATTAGATTTTATGTCTAACAATTATGAGGCACTTCAGTTTAAAATTATACTCAGTTAGCATTTTTTATTTATTCTTTTTTAAATAGAGGTGGTATAAAACGGAAAATCCAAGTAAAACAAATGTTGTACCTTCTAGCCATCCACCAATTACGTCTGAGGGATAGTGGACATGACAGAAGATTCTAGTGTAACCAATAAAAAGTGGGAAAATACTCCAAATAATAATTAAAATAGTACGCCAGATTTTATTTTTTACTAAAAGGATAGTTAAGACTATTAGAATACCAAAGAAAGTTGCACTACCTACTGAGTGGCCCGATGGAAAGCTATAACCATCAGCAAAAACTAAATGGTGAACTAAAGGGCGATGACGTTCAACGGCATGTTTGGTAATCCAATTATAACCATTGGCACAGATCATTAATCCGGCTGAGAAGAAAGCATAGGCAAATCTTTTGGTAATCAGCAAGCCAATAAATAAAATTATCGTAGCAATGGTTAAAGTACTAGTATTACCAATTACTGTTAATTTAGTGGCAATCGCTACATTAGTTAGATTGTTGTTAGAAACTAGATGAATAATAGTTTGGTCAAAAGAATGTATAAAAGGATTTTTATAAATAACCAAGAGTGCCCAAATTACATAAAGAATTAAAAAAATAAATCCAGGAATAAGGGTATCGTGGATAGCTAAATTGTTATATTTATTTTTCAAAAAAATTTCTCCCCTTGTAATTTCTAGTAGATGTGGTAAATTATAATCATTATCCATCAAAAAATAAAGACTAGGGAGTAGTAACAAGTCAGAGTTGTTATTAGAGATGAGCTGGTTGGTGTAAAGCTTAACAATGATGCTGTGAACTTGCCCTAACGACAAGTCTATCGTTTGCTTTCCGCGTTAAGGGGCACGAGTGTCACACATTGTATGTGTGGAACTTAGGTGGTAACGCGAAATTAACTTCGTCCTATGATTTTAATCATAGGGCGTTTTTTAGTTTTAAGGAGAGATATTTTTGTATAATCACAAAACTGTAGAAAAAAAGTGGCAAAAATACTGGGCTGAGCATGATACTTTTAAGACAGGCACTGATCCTAAGAAAAAGAATTATTATGCTTTAGATATGTTCCCATTTCCATCTGGTAAAGGTCTTCATGTAGGACATCCAGAAGGATATACTGCAACTGATATTGTTTCAAGAATGAAGAGAGCACAAGGCTATAACGTTCTTCATCCAATGGGCTGGGATGCATTTGGTCTTCCAACTGAACAATATGCCTTAAAGACTGGTGAAGACCCAGAAAAAGTTACTAAAGAAAATATTGCTAATTTTAAAAAGCAACTGAATAAGCTTGGTTTTTCATATGATTGGGACCGCGAAGTTACTACTTCTGATCCAAATTACTATAAGTGGACTCAATGGGTTTTTGAACAAATGTATAAGAAGGGCTTGGCATATGAAGCTGAAGTTCCTGTTAACTGGTCTCCAGATCTAGGCACAGTTGTTGCAAATGAAGAAATTATTGATGGTAAGACTGAACGTGGTGGTTATCCAGTTTACCGTCGCAATATGCGTCAATGGATGCTTAAGATGACAGCTTATGCTGATCGCTTGCTCGAAGATTTAGATGATTTAGATTGGCCAGAGCCAGTTAAAGAAATGCAAAGAAACTGGATTGGTCGCTCAGAAGGAGCTCAAGTTACTTTTAAGGTTAAGGACAGTGATAAAACATTTGATGTGTTTACTACACGTCCTGATACTTTATTTGGTGTTAGTTACACTGTTTTAGCTCCTGAAAGTAAGTTAGTTCAAGAAATTACAACTTCTGAACAAAAAGAAGCTGTGGATGCTTACATTAAGAAAATCGAATCAAAGTCTGATCTAGAAAGAACTGATCTAAATAAAGATAAGACCGGTGTCTTTACTGGTGCCTATGCAGTTAACCCAGTAAATGGAAAAGAAGTTCCAATTTGGATTTCTGATTATGTTTTAGCAAGTTATGGTACTGGTGCAGTAATGGCGGTACCAGCTCATGATGATCGTGACTATGCTTTTGCAACTAAATTTGGTTTGCCAATCAATCGAGTTATTGAAGGTGGAAATTTAGAAAAAGAAGCCTTTGGTGGAGATGGTAAACACATCAATTCTGAATTCTTAGATGGCTTAAACAACGAGGAAGCTAAGAAGAGAATGATTGAGTGGCTTGAAGATCACAATGTAGGTGAAAAGAAAGTTAACTATAAACTTCGTGACTGGGACTTTAGTCGTCAACGTTACTGGGGTGAACCAATTCCTGTAATTCACTGGGAAGATGGTACTACTTCACTAGTTCCAGAAGATGAATTACCATTACGTTTGCCACATGCAACTGACATTAAGCCATCAGGTACTCCAGAAAGTCCACTTGCCAATTTGACTGATTGGGTAAACGTTGTTGATGAAAATGGTCGAAAAGGTAAGCGTGAAACTAATACTATGCCTAACTGGGCAGGTTCAAGTTGGTACTACTTACGCTATATTGATCCACATAACGATAAAGAATTGGCTGACTATGATTTACTTAAGAAGTGGCTCCCAGTAGATCTTTACATTGGTGGGGCAGAGCACGCTGTTCGTCACTTACTCTATGCTAGATTTTGGCACAAGGTTCTTTATGACTTGGGTGTTGTACCAACTAAAGAGCCATTCCAAAAGCTTTATAATCAAGGTTTGATTTTAAAGAATCATGAAAAGATGTCTAAGTCTAAAGGAAATGTTGTTAATCCTGATGAAGTAATCGATGAATATGGTGCAGATTCACTTAGAATGTATGAAATGTTCATGGGTCCATTAGATGCTTCAATTGATTGGGATGATAATGGTCCTGCATCTACTAAGAAATTCTTAGATCGTGTATGGCGCTTATTTGTTAACGATCTTGACCTAAAGGCAATCCCTCAAGAAAAAATTGTTGACGAAAATGATGGCGAACTTGATAAGGTATATGCTGAGACTGTCAAAAAGGTTACAGAAGACTTTGAAGCTTTACACTTTAATACTGCAATTAGTCAAATGATGGTCTTTATGAATGCAGCTCAAAAAGCTAAGACTATTCCACGTGAATATGCAGAAGGATTTGTACAACTTCTTGCTCCTGTTGCACCTCACATGATGGAAGAAATCTGGTCAGTATTTGGTCATGATGAATCTATTGCATATGCTAAATGGCCAGAATATGATCCTGCCAAATTAGTTGAATCAACAGTTGAAATTATGGTTCAAGTTAATGGTAAGCTTCGCGGTAAATTTAAGGCTGCTAAGGATAGTGATAAAGATACCTTAGAAAAAGAAGCTCTTGCTCTTGATCATGTTCAAAAATTCTTAGAAGGAAAAGATGTCAAGAAAGTCATCGTTATTCCAAACAAAATTGTTAATATTGTTGCTAAGTAATTTAAGTTTTTCCTAAATAATTAATATTTGTAAATACAATTTACATTAATGAGTAATATATAATTCAGACGCTTAACTGGATATAGGGAAAATTTATCTTTATGGAAAACAATACTAAAAATACTAAAGAGACAATGGTCAAAGGTTCCGCATGGATGACTTTTGGGTCTATTGTGTCACGAATTTTAGGAGCATTGTATATTATTCCATGGTATGCTTGGATGGGAAATCATGGAAATATTGCCAATGCTTTAACAGCGAAAAGCTATAACATTTATAGTTTATTTATTATTATTTCTACCGCAGGTATTCCCGGAGCGGTTGCCAAGCAGGTAGCGAAATATAATGCTTTAAATGAATATGATATTGGGCGAAAACTGTTTAGACGCGGCTTAATTTTGATGGGCATGTTTGGTGTGATTTGTGCAGCAATTATGTACTTTGGTGCTCCAATTTTAGCTACTGATGATATCATTGGTGCCCTTTTGCATGGGGCTAAAAGTGATCCGCGTCAAGTTGCCGTGATGAGAAGTCTTTCTTATGCAGTTTTAATTATTCCAATTTTGAGTATCATGCGTGGGTATTTTCAAGGTTATGCAGATATGATGCCTCCAGCTATGTCTCAATTTGTTGAACAATTGGCACGTGTAATATGGATGCTATTGACTGCTTATATTATTATGCAAGTTCAACATGGATCTTATGTTCATGCAGTAGTTCAATCAAATTTAGCTGCAGCTATTGGTGCGGTATTTGGAATTTTGCTCTTAGTATGGTTTTTATATCGTAGACGAAATGAACTGAATGCATTAATGAAGCAATCAAATCATGCAATTAAAATTTCTACTGCTGGAATTTTCTGGGAGATTATTAATCAATCTATTCCATTTATCATCATTGACTCTGGAATTACCTTGTTCCAATTAATTGACCAGTATACCTTTCATCCAATGATTGCTATGTTTGTTCATGCCAGTTCTGATCAAATTGAATCATGGTATGCCTTATTTGGATTAAATGCAAATAAATTAATCATGATTATTGTATCTTTAGCAACTGCAATGTCAGTAACTGCTATTCCGCTTTTATCAGGTGCCCATGCACGACGTGATTATGCCAGCATTTCTAGCCAAATTGAAAATACCTTGGAATTATTCTTATTTGTTATGATTCCAGCTTCATTGGGTATGGCTGCTATTGCAACGCCGATTTATACAATTTTTTATGGCTACGATCAACTAGGTTCAAATGTCTTGTACTTATCATCATTTACGGCAATTAGTTTAGGCCTATTTACAGTTTTAATGGCCATTTTACAAGGTCTATCAGAGAACGGATTAGCTATAAAGTACCTGGTGTTAGGAATTATCATTAAATTTGCTGTTCAACTTCCGATGATTGAATTCTTTAAAGTATATGGACCACTCTTAGCTACGAATATTGGCTTGATTATTACCATCTGGCTTTCTTTAAAGCACTTAAAAGTTAGATACAGATATAACAGTAGTCGTACATCAAGACGGTTTATTGGAATTGCAATTTTTTCAATGGCAATGTTTGTGATAGTTACCGGGGTAGTTGATTTCGGTGGAAAAATCATTTCACCTGAACGTAGACCAACCTCATTTGTTCTTGTTACACTTGCGGTAGTTATTGGTGGCTTACTCTATGCCTTTTTAACAGTGAAATTTGGTTTAGCTCAAAAAATCATTGGATCAAAAGTTGATAGGGTCTTAGAAAAATTACATATTAGAGTTTAAAAGAGAAAAAGGAAACTTGAGTAAGATACTTACCTAAGTTTCCTTTTTTGCCCCTGCCAAGGAAGTCTATTATATAATATTTCCGAAAAAAGTGAGGAAGAAAAATTGGATAATATGCTTGTATATGCTGCAAAAGAGAAGCGAAGTTTTAATGAATTTCCCTTAAATGAAGTAGATAGCATGATTTTTTCTCAATTAGCGTATTGTAATTTTGATACTCTTCCTCAGCATCATAGTTTACAAAGTTTGGCTTCTGATGAAGAGATTAAGACTTTAACTCAGGGAAATCTTGGTGGAAAGAATACCGAAAAGTTAATCAAGATTATGCTAGAAAATCCCCGCTACTATATTGCATATCGGGGAACAACGGCTACTACCATCGGTTGGAAAGAAAATTTTAATATGTCTTTTAATGATTGGGTACCAGCTCATTACTTTGCTCGTTCTTATTATCGAAAAATCAAAAATTTATTTTCGGGAAAATTTTATCTTGGTGGGCATTCAAAGGGCGGAAATTTAGCTTTTGCCGTTGCATTGAACCTAAAAGAATCCGACTTGTCACATATTGCTAGAATTGACTGCTTTGATGGACCAGGTTTTCATAATCAAGAACGATTAAAGAATAGATTCTTAAAATTAAAGGGTAAGATTCATAAATATATTCCGCAAGGCTCATTGATTGGGATATTACAAGATGATCTGATTGGAAAAAAGATTATTGTACTATTGTGGCAGCTTCTGGAAATAGTTTGCTCCAGCATGATATGTTTACTTGGCATGTTATCGATGATCAATTTGCAACCGTAAAGCAATTAGATAGCACATCTGAAGTTTCATGGAAGGCAATTGCTGAATGGCTAAAAAATACAAACGATACGGAAAGAAAAGATTTTATTGAAATGCTATATCTAACGGTGAGTGACACTAATCAAATTTATTTCAGGAAACTGTTAACGCCTAAGACGACATATAAATTAGCTACTCGTTTGATAAAAAATAGTTCTACCCAAAAGAATGTTTGGGAACCAATAGTAAGAAAACTTTTTTAAAGCCTATGTGAATTCAGGAACAGCAGCTTTTAGTGAACAAAGAAAAAACAATTATCAAACTTTAAAAGAATTTTAGATGAACAACGCAATAAATAGGTTAAGTTATAAAAATCTATCTTGAATTAAAAACTACCTGCTTATCTAGAAAAAGAGTAAAATAACGATTGAAAGAGGTAGACGAAATTGAAAAAAGATACATATATGACTTTACTAGGATTCCGTGATACTTGTTATAATGACTTCAATTTTGATATTGATGAGAAAGATTTTTATTTAGGAACTGATACCTATAAAAAATTGACAAGATATTAAAGGATGCGCAGAATGAGCAATTATTAGTTCAGTTTGAAGAGGGTACTCATCTTTATCAAGATTATGATCCAGAATACTTGAGCGTAGCACAAAAGAGAGAAATTCAACATGATATTAATGCAGCCCGTAACTTTTTGGATAATTACGACGGGGATGCGGACGATAAGCATGATAACTATGCAGCTTACCTAGATGATAATTCTTTGAGTTATTCTTTTGGTCCAGATAGTAATTTAGATGAAGTACAAAATAATTTAAATGATATTGAAACCAATGGCGTAATCATTTGGCAAAGACGAAAAGATGAATATATTTTATTACCACATACCATTCATAGCCTTGAAAGAATTAAAAAACAGATTGCATCAAGTAAACGTGTTGATGATAAAAAATTGCGTTATGCAATGGAGCGCTTATTTGACAATATAACTGATTTTCTTAAGCCATTTAGTGATAGTGAATTAGGAAAATACGAAAATACAATTTCACAGGAGCTTAGAGATAATTTGGAACATTATGCTTTAAGTGTTCAAACTGATACACGTGAAGTAGCTGCAGATAAATTAACTAAATATGCAGTACAACTTGCAGAAAAAGAAAATAATGTTAAAGTAAAGCTCATCGATTAGATGAGCTTTTTGGATAGGACAAAATGAAATCTATTTCACAAGAATTAATATCTAGAGTAATAAAGAAAAGAAAAAGTGCTACCCATAAGGGCACCTATGGCCGCTTACTCCTAATTGGAGGAAGTAAAAAATATGGGGGAGCCCTGATTATGGCAGCAGAAGGCGCATTAAACAGTGGTGCAGGTTTAGTGACAGTTGCTACAGACCAAGTCAATATTGCCGCTTTACATACTAGAGACCCAGAGATTATGGCTCTTAATTGGGATGAAAGCATAGAGTTAAAGAATTTAATTAAAAGTTCTGATGTAGTAGTTTGTGGAATGGGTCTTGGATTAGATGATAAAGCACAACAAATTTTAAGGCTACTTAGAGATAACATCACCTTAAAGCAAACACTAATCTTAGATGCTAGTGCACTAGATTTAATTGGTCAGCGAAATGATTTACTACCATTAAATTCAAAAATTTTGATTTTTACTCCTCATCAAATGGAATGGGAGCGATTAAGTGGAATAAAAATTTCTGATCAAAGTGATGAACTAAATCAGGTAGCTTTAGATAAATTAATTAAAAATAAGAATGCGATTTTAGTTTTAAAATCAAATCACACTAAAGTTTATGATCAAGCAGGGCATATTTATTTAAATCCTTTTGGTAATCCAGGAATGGCTATTGGTGGTATGGGAGATACATTAGCTGGAATTATTGGCGGATTTTGTGGTCAATTTATACCTAACTTAGAAACAGTGGCGGCTGCTGTGGGAATTCATTCTTTAACTGCTGATAAAATTGCAGAGAGGCAATATATTGTTCGACCAACTCAATTATCGGCTCATCTTCCAGAGATAATGAAGCAATATGAGAAATAATTAAGTAATGACGAAATAAGTTAAATTGCATAAAGAGAAATTGGGTGACCGAATGAGACATGCAAAGAAGAAATCTAGGAAAAAGTATTTATGGTTAATTAGCCTTGTAATAGCAGCTATTTGTTTTTTTGTATGGAAAAACAATTTTAACTCAAATAGAATGCCGTCGAATTATCATTCTAACCAAGTAGATTTAAACGTTAAAGCTGCTGTAGCAATTAATGCAAAAGATGGATCAACCATTTACGCTAAAAATGCTAATCAAAGCTTGCCGATTGCTTCAATGACCAAGCTTTTAACCGTTTATTTAACTCTACAAGCAATTAAAGAGAAAAAGATATCTTGGGACACAACGGTTACTCCAACTCAAGAAATAGTTGACTTGGGCTCAAATCCAGATTACGCAAGTGTTCCACTTAGGCTAGGACAAAAATATACCGTAAGAGAACTATACTATGCAGCTTTAATAAAGTCGGCAAATAATGCAGCCCGTTTACTCGCGATTGCAGTTAGTGGAAGCGAGACAAATTTTCTAAATCAAATGCGCCAGCAAGCTCGTAAATGGAAACTCAATAATGCTAAATTCGTAACTGTTGATGGTTTACCAGAGAAAAAGAAAAATTTTTTAGGGATGACGACAACAGTTGAAAATAAAATGAGTGCCAATGATATGGCAATTGTAGCAAGAAAATTAATAACTGATTACCCTGAAATTCTAAATACTACGAAACTAGCTAGAGCATATTTTCAAAATACTCTTATGATTAATAGTAATAAAATGCTAAACGGTCTCTCATACTATGATTCGATATTTCCTGTTGATGGTTTAAAGACGGGTACTACTGATGGCGCTGGTTCATGTTTTACTTGTACAGTGAATAAAAATGGAAAAAGAGTGATTACAGTAATTTTAGGTGCTGAAAATGATAATGAACGGTTTGTGGAGACAAAAAAGTTATTAAGTTACTGTTTTAATTAAAATTTTACTATGCATTCGTTTTAATATTGCACTTTCCCTAAGTTTGCTGATATAATCTTCATGACAAAAGGTTAAAAGTAGTAGTATTGCATTTGTTTTCAGCGAGTCTATGGTTGGTGGGAGTTAGACAATGGGGCAATATGAAGGCGTGTTTAACTTTAACTTTAAAATCAATTAATAAGCGGATACTTTGTATCAAGTAGAGTGGTACCGCGGGAACTTTCTCGTCTCTTTCTAGTTTATTAGGAAGAGACTTTTTTTATGCAAGAGGTGTTATAAGTGGATTTTAAACAAAAAGTCGTTGATTTAGTTAGTGAACAGGTAGATTTACCTAAAGAAAAAATTTCTATGTTAATTGAAAGACCAAAGAATCCTAAGATGGGTGATTATGCTTTTCCAGCATTTGCTTTGGCTAAAATTGAACATAAAAATCCTGCTTTAATTGCTAAGGATATTTCAGAAAAAATTAGTGATGATAATTTCGCCAGTATTCAAGCAGTTGGACCATATGTAAACTTTGCAATTGATCATGCAAAATTAGTCAATGCAACTTTAAACGATGTTCTAACTGAAAAAGAACATTTTGGTGATCAGAAACTTGGTGAAGGAAATGTACCAATTGACATGTCTTCTCCTAATATTGCTAAACCAATGTCAATGGGACACCTACGTTCCACGGTGATTGGTAATTCAATTGCTAAGACTTTGGAAAAAGTTGGTTATACTTCAATTAAAATTAATTATCTTGGGGACTATGGTACCCAATTTGGTAAATTAATTACTGCTTACCGTTTATGGGGTAATGAGGAAGATGTGAAGAAAGATCCAATCACAAATCTTTTCCATTACTACGTTAAGTTCCATGAAGAAGCTGAAAAAGATCCTAAGTTAGAAGATGAAGGACGTGCTGCCTTTAAGAAACTAGAAAACGGTGATGAAGAAGAAATTAAATTATGGAAATGGTTCCGTGAAGTTTCCTTACAAGAATTTAACCGTATCTATAAAGAATTAGGGGTAACTTTTGATTCATATAACGGAGAAGCATTTTTCAATGATAAGATGCAGCCAGTAGTTGATGAATTAAAAGAAAAGGGCTTACTTGAAGAATCTCGTGGAGCTCAAGTTGTTAACTTGGGAGAAGATGAAAACCCAGCTTTAATCTTAAAATCTGATGGCTCTAGCCTTTATATGACTCGTGATTTGGCTGCTGCCTTATATCGTAAAAAAGAATATGACTTTGTTATGTCATTATATGTTGCTGGTGGCGAACAAACTGGTCACTTTAAGCAATTAAAACAAGTTTTGAAGAAGATGGGGTATGACTGGTCAGATAACATTCACCACATTCCATTTGGTTTGATTACTCAAGGTGGAAAGAAATTATCTACTCGAAAAGGAAACGTTGTTTTCTTAGATCAAGTCCTAAAAGATGCAGTTTCTTTAGCAGAACAACAAATTGAAGAAAAGAATCCAAATCTATCTAATAAGAAGCAGGTTGCTCATGATGTTGGTGTGGGCGCCGTTGTATTTCATGACCTAAAGAATGATAGAATGGATAACTTTGATTTTGATTTGGAAGAAGTTGTTCGTTTTGAAGGGGATACTGGTCCATACGTTCAATACACTAATGCTAGAGCTCAAAGTATTTTACGCAAAGCTAATAAAGAGATCTCAATGGATAATTTAAGCTTAAATGATGATTGGTCCTTTGCAGTCGCAAAAGCATTAGCTGATTTCCCTGCTATTGTAGAAAAAGCTTCAGAAAAATTTGAACCATCAATTATTGCAAAATATGCCTTAGATTTAAGTAAGAAATTTAATAAGTATTATGCAAATGTTAGAATTTTAGATGAAGATGATCAACTAAACGCTCGTCTTGCATTAGTTCAAGCAACTTCAATTGTTTTAACAGAAGCTTTAAGACTTTTGGGTGTAAATGCACCTAAAGAAATGTAATATTTCTTTAAATAAAAATATTCACTGAATTTTTTTGAGCTAAAGTATGTTAATTTTTGCACTAATGGGTTAAACTAGTGATGTGTTAAAAATTTAGGAGGTATTTTTTTAATGGCTTATTTAGTAAATGGTAATGACATTTTCAAAGCTGCTCGTGAAAACCACTACGCTGTAGGTGCATACAACACTAACAACCTTGAATGGACTCGCGCACTTTTAAGAGGTGCTAAGGAAACTAGAACTCCTTTATTGATTCAAGTTTCTACTGGTGCTGCTAAGTACATGGGTGGTTACAAGACTGTTAAGGACTTAGTTCTTAATGAAATGGACAACATGGATATCGATGTTCCAGTTATTTTGAACTTGGACCACGGTGACTTTGAATCAGCTAAGGAATGTATTGCACTTGGTTACTCATCAGTTATGTTTGATGGTCACAACTTACCAACTGACGAAAACTTAGCAAAGACTAAGGAAATCGTTAAGTTAGCTCACGAAAGAGGTATCTCTGTTGAAGCTGAAATCGGTAAGATTGGTGAAAACCAAGGTGCCGATGGTGGTGAATTAGCATCAGTTGAAGATGCTAAGACTTTCGTTGCTGCTGGTGTTGACAAGCTTGCTTGTGGTATTGGTAACATCCACGGTGTTTACCCAGAAGGCTGGACTGGCTTAAACTTCGATCGTTTGAAGGAAATTGCAGAAGCAGTTCCAAACGAACCACTTGTTCTTCACGGTGGTTCAGGAATTCCTCAAGACCAAATCGAAAAGGCAATTCAATTAGGTATTGCTAAGATTAACATCAACACTGAATTCCAATTAGCATTCCAAGCTGCAACTCGTAAGTACATCGAAGACAAGATGGACTTAGACAAGGGCAACAAGGGTTATGACCCACGTAAGCTTTTGAGAGCTGGTACTGACGCAATTACTGATTCTATGAAAGAAATGATTTCATGGATGGGTACTGCACCAATCGACACAAAGGAATCATCAGTTCAATTTGATGAAGCTTCATTAAACGAAGAATAATCAAAAACTATATTAAAAAAGACCTCATTTTCTGAGGTCTTTTTTTATTGGCTTAAGTGTGGAAAAATGCGAATAATATTTGATGATCATGGATGTAAAAGCTTTTTTAAAAAGTATAATAGGCAAAAAAAGATAATCAAGAATTTAATTGAAAAAGCCCTTGCTAAAGAAGTTACCACTGGGATGACAAAGATTAAATTGGCTAGTAGAAAAAGAATTAATGGACAAAAAATTTATGAATTTCGATTAAATCTTGGTACTATTGGATCGGCTCGAATTGCCTTTTTAGTTTTTAAAGATAAAGCCATTATTTATTTCATTAGTAAGGATATGGAAAAAGCATCTTTTAGTAAGGCATTTGAAAAAGTTTTGAGATAATACAGGGTAGCCATGATATATAAGCATATTAAATGATATCGCTTTCAAAAATGTGATATAATTATAATATTAAACTTATGGAGAACGAATCATGGATAAAGGAAAAAATGTCTTAACTTATTTAAATATGCTTGGCCATGATCATGCACTAACAACGGCACAATTAGCTGATAGCTTAAATTTATCCAGATCGGTAGTTAGTCATTATTTAAATGAATTATTTAGAGAAGAAAAAATTCAAAAAATTGCTGGGCGACCAGTAAAATGGACTAAAAAAGGTAGTATGCCTAATTTGAATCATAATTTTGATGACTTTATTGGCTATCGTGGTTCAATGAGATATGCTATTTATCAAATCTCAGCAGCAATTATGTATCCACCGGATGGTTTAAACATTTTGATTACGGGTCATTCGGGGGGTAGGAAAAAGTTATTTAGCAAGCAAAATTGCTCAATTAGCTAAGAGCAAAGGAATTATTAGTAATGAGGCTCCATATATTGTTTTGAATTGTGCTGATTATGCGAATAATCCTGAACTTGTCTCCAGTATGTTATTTGGTTATGTAAAAGGTGCCTATACAGGGGCTGACGAAGCAAAAGATGGACTTCTTAAGCAGGCAAATGGAGGATACTTATTTTTAGACGAAGTACATCGCTTAAGTAGTGAAAATCAAGAAAAACTATTTTCATTTATGGATTAGGGACAATTCTAGTAATGGCAACCACTGAAAATCCAGAGAAAGTTCTTCTAACTACTTTTCTACGGCGTGTACCTGTACATGTTAAATTGCCCGATTTTGCTAGTCGTCCAATTGATGAAAGACTAGAACTGCTACGGTATATTTTCTATCAAGAGGCACGTCGAATTAATCGAAAAATTGAAGTAGATAAATATGTAGTATATACTTTATTAAAAATTAAGCATCCCGGAAATATTGGGTATTTAAAAAATATCATTAAGGTTTCCTGTGCAGCTGCTTACCGTGACCAAGAAAATAGTGACGTAATCAAGCTACATTTAAATAATATTATGGTCGAAGAACTCCCAACATTTGCGGAATATGGAAACTTTTTAATTGATCCGAATACAGTGCTTGAACGTTCAGGCAACAGTTTAATTAAGAAAAGTTTGTTGAGCTACAAAAATATAGCGAAATAAAAGATAAGGATTATTTTATAAAACAAAAGAAAGATTTTACTGACTTACATTATGCAATTCAACAACGTGAAGAGACGCTACTAAATCTAGGGAAATTTTTGGGAAGACGACAAGAAAAATATTTGTCCTCTCTGAATGAGCAAGATTTAGTAAGTATAAAATTAGAAGATGCAGCTACAGAATTAAATTTAGCAATAAGTACTATAAGTAGAGCAATTAAAGATAAATATGTAGAAGTGCCAAGGTAAGGTCTTTAGTCTAAAGCTCTTGTTTCCACGAAAAAGTATTAGTAATTTAACTCAAAATCAACTTGAAAGAATGTTGAAGGATTTTATTAAGTTAGAAGATCCCCAAAAACCATTAAGTGATGAGAAACTGGTAAATAAATTTAAAGAAAAAGAAATTTCAATTAGTCGTAGAATAATTTCTAAATATCGAAAGAAACTAGGAATTAAAAATAGTTATCAAAGAAATCAAAAATAAAGCAAAAACTCTCGTTGACTTAGATCAACGAGGGTTTTTAATACTAAATTGTAGAGGAAAATGAAGAATGGATTATGGATTTATTTCCTACGAACCTTTACAGGAACTGGAACTGGTTTATTTATAATTACTGCGTTAGTAGCAAGTAATGCTACAGCACTAATACCTAAAATTAATAATAATGTCATTTAAACCATTCCTTTCTTACTTGATTGATATCAATATTAAGAGTAATTTGTGAATTTTTTTGACTTATATTTAAGATGAAATCTAAAAAAATATAAATAATTTTTCTTTATTTATAAAATACGAACAATATAATTATTAGTAGTAAAAATAATTAATAAATAAGTGTAAAAATACTAAAAAAATCATCGAATTTATGTTAAAATTTCATCATTGACGATTTTAATAAAGAGGAATTAAAGAATGAATAACGATATCGAAAGTGTATTGTATACTCAAAATGATTTAAACAATCGTATGGATGAAATGGCTGCTGAATTAAATAAAAAATATAAAAATGAAGAGCCAATTATTGTTCCAGTCTTAAATGGAGCAATGATTTTTGCTAGTGATATGATTAAGAGATTAAGTTTTAAGCTAACTATTGAGCCTATTAAGGCATCTAGTTATGAAGGAAGCCAATCCACAGGAAAAGTAAAGATTACGCAAGATATTAAGTCAGATGTAACAAATCGTCCAGTAATTTTTATGGAAGATATTATTGATACGGGACGTACTTTGCAAGCACTTAGTGAAATAATGAAAGAACGTGGGGCTAAAAGCGTAGAAGTTGTATCTATGCTTGATAAGCCTGAAACCCGTGTCGTAGATTTTCATGCAGATTATTATGGTTTTAAGGTCCCTAATGAGTTTTTAGTTGGTTATGGATTAGATTACAATGGCTTGTATAGAAATTTACCTTATGTAGGAATTTTAAAGCATGAAGTTTATGCTAGTTAAAGGGGATAAATAATGCGCGTTAATGTATTGCAACATACTCCAAACGAGGGGCCAGGAGCAATTAAAACCTGGGCAGATAGTCATCATCATGAATTATATGTGTATCATCCTGAAACTTTTGGTAAATTGCCAACTGCTAATGAAACAGATCTACTTGTAATTCTAGGTGGCCCCATGAGTCCAAATGATAATCTAGAGTGGATTAAGCAAGAGAGAGTTCTAATTAAAAGAATGCTTGATGCCGGTAAGCCGATGTTTGGGGCTTGTTTTGGTGCACAACAAATTGCGATGACTATAGGAGCTAAAATTTCAGATGCTCCTCATAAGGAAGTAGGCTGGGCTCCAGTTTACTTAAAAGATACAACAATACCAGATATTCCTAAAGAACTAACGGCCCTTCATTGGCACCAACAAATGTTTGAAATTCCTGTAGGTGCAAAACTTTTATTTTCGAGTGACTTAGTAGAAAATCAGGGCTTTTTATTAGGAGATAATGTTATCGGCTTACAATTTCATTTTGAGCCTGAAGAAGATAATGTTCGAGAAATTGCCATTAACGATAGTGCGTATCCACTTGAAAATAATGATTTAAATCAGACTGCTGAAGAAATTATGGCTCATGATGTGCCAAGAGAAAATAAAGAGGTAATGTTTAAATTACTCGATTTTATTACTAAAAAATGAGTGTAAATTTTGAACTACTAATAAAAAGTAAGCTATTATAAAACTGTAAGTTTTTTCGAGGAGGAAAAATTATAGCTAAAATATTTATTTTTGGTGGCTCCGGAAGAGTAGCTATAGATTTAATTAAAGATTTAGTAGCTGATGGTAATACAGTGACAGCAGCAGCTCGTCATCCAGAAAATATTATTAAACTTGATGGTGTAACATCTGATAAGCTTGATTTACATGCTGATGTAGAAGATATTACTAAACAAGTAAAAGTTTTTGATGCTATTTACTTTACGGCTGGATCTCGTGGTAAGGACCTTATCCAAACTGATGCTATGGGAGCAATAAAAACTATGATGGCTGCTGAAAAAGCAGGTGTTAAACGCTATATTATGCTCAGTTCAATGCTTAGTTTAGATGTAGACTCATGGAAGAAGATTCCAGGTCTTGAGGACTATCTAGCTGCTAAATTCTTTGCTGATACTGATTTAATGAATTCGATTAATCTTGAATATACGATTTTGCAGCCTACGAATCTCACTGAAGAAGCCGGAACAGGCAAAATCAAACTTGATGCTGGTCCAACTAACTCAAATCCAATTCCTGATGTTGCTAAAACATTGGCTGAAATTCTAAAATATCCAAATACTATTGATAAGGTTATTCCAATGAGTAGTGGAAACACTCCAATTGATCAAGCCTTGAAAGAAATTTAACTATAAGAAAAAGCTCCATTATGGAGCTTTTTTGTGTTTATAGTGGTCAACTACCCCAGAATGAATTCTGGGGCTTGGTGGTTCGTTAGCTTACGCTAACTATTTCACCAATTTGCTTAGATACAGGCTTAACTTGTTTGAATTGCGA
>NZ_PCYR01000031.1:0-16801 GCF_002553805.1 Lactobacillus sp. UMNPBX19 | reverse complement strand
TCAAATGACAGCTTTATAATATTATCATCTTTTGCTTGATTTGGCAAGCTTTTTTTGAACTTTTTTATTCGCTCTTTTCGCTTGCCTCAAACAGCATGTATTACTTTACAGGCTTTTTCACTTTTCGTCAACCCTATTAGCAATATTTTTTTATAGTGCTAAAAAAAAGGCCTCAATTTGAGACCTTTTTGATTAATTCTGTAGTTTAGAATGTTTTATACCGTATGTTGCATACACAATGATTCCCACAATTAACCAGATTCCCACCATAATTTTTGTCGTATTTGGTAACATCCAAATGAAATATACGCTTAGTAATCCAGCAATTATAGGCAGTACCGGATAAAGTGGCATCTTAAATCCATCATTCACAATATCTTTTCTATGACGTAGAGGAATAATTCCAAATGAAATTAAAGCAAATGCGATTAATGTCCCTGCATTAATTAATGAAGCTAATTCCATTAAAGGAACCAATCCAGCAAAAACAGCTGCTACTATTGTAGAGACAATTACTGCGTGATCAGGAATCATCTTTTTAGCATGCACACTTCCCATGGAATCCGGTAATAATCCATCTCTTCCTAAAGCATAGAGTAATCTTGAGCCGCCCAGCAACATAGTAATCATTGCGGTAAAGATTCCGACTAATGCTCCAACGGTAATCAATTTATTCCACGCCGTTAAGCCAACTACTTTTAGTGCATAAGCTGCTGGATCATCAACATTTAATTGTTTGTAATTAACCATTCCAGTTAAAACTAGAGAAAAAATTACATATAATAGAACAGCAATAATTACTGTCCCCATGATTCCTTTAACAACGTTTTTTTCAGGATCCTTTGTTTCAGCACTGTTTGCTGCTAAAGCATCAAAACCAATAAATGCAAAGAATACAGTGGCTGCAGCTGTAGATATTCCCCCAATCCCTAATGGTGGTGTTTGGAATTTCTTAGGATAAAATGGGACATAGTTGTCAGCCTTAATATAGAACATCCCAATCACAATAAACAAAATAATAATTGCGACTTTGATAATTACTGCTATATTTTCCACACGTTTCGATAAGTTAGCACCTTGATATAAAATCAAAGCAACGATTAACACAATTAAAACAGCAGAAATATTTATTACTCCACCTTCCATTGGTCCAGCTTCAAGTGCTTTAGGCAAATGAATTCCAATTGGCGCTAAAATATTATTATTAAAGTATGAAGCAAAACCAGTCGCTTCAGCAGAAACAGCTAAAAAATATTCTAATAATAATCCCCATCCAATTATCCACCCTACTACTTCTCCATAGATCACTGAACCAAAAGAATAGGCGGAGCCAGCTACTGGCATTGCAGAAGAAAATTCAGCATAGGCCATTCCCACCATACCAGAAACAATTGCTGCTAATAAAAAAGAAATAGCAACTGCTGGACCAGCATGCTGTGCTGCTTCATGACCAGGCAAAATAAAAATTCCTGTTCCAATAACTGCCCCGATTCCCAACGCAACCAAATCACGAGCATTTAAATGTCTAGTTAAGCGAGAATCTGCTTTTAAAAAAGTATTTACTGGAACTTTCTTAAAGAAGTTTTTCATTCCAACTCTCCTTAATTTATTTTTAATTATTATACCTGATTTTATAGCTATTTCTAGCCTATAATTAAAATTAATTAAAAAAAGACTACGAATTTAATTCATAGTCTTTTTTCAAAATATTGCTAACTATTTTTCTTCTTTTTTATCAGCTTTTTCAGCTTCTTTGATGTCTTTCTTTTCTTGTTCACGAGTTTCCTTGTCAAACAATACATCTTCAAGAATTTCACCATTTAAGTACAAATGCTTATCATCAATAGTGAATTTAACTTCCTTAGTATCTGGCTTAGAAACAATCAACTTAGCTGCTGGGGTTTCAAGATCTTGTTCAACAACTCTTCTCAATGGACGAGCACCAAATTCCTTGTCATAACCCTTCTTAGCCAAGTACTTCTTAGCATCATCAGTAACATGAAGCTTAATGTTTCTCTTAGCAAGAGACTTCTCCATCTTTACTAAGTAAAGGTCTAAGATCTTGAGCATATCTTCACTAGTTAATGAATTAAATGGAACAATTGCGTCAAGACGGTTTAAGAATTCTGGTCTGAAGTAAACTTCAAGAGCTTTACGTAAAGCATCTTGATCGTCACCCTTAAGTAACTTGTCAGAGTATCCAGCGTTTGAAGTCATGATAATGATTGTATCTTTGAAGGAAATTGTTCTACCTTGTGCATCAGTTAAACGACCATCATCCATGATTTGAAGTAAAGCATTAAAGACTTGAGGATTTGCTTTTTCAATTTCATCAAGCAAAATCAATGAATATGGTTGGTGACGAATCTTTTCAGTTAATTGACCACCTTCACCATAACCAACATAACCAGGTGCTGAACCGATCAACTTATTAACAGCCATTTGATCTTGGTATTCGGACATATCCAAACGTACCAATGCATCTGCCTTACCAAATAACTTAATTGCTAATTGCTTAGCCAATTCAGTTTTACCAACGCCAGTAGGACCAGTAAGTAAAAATGAACCAGTTGGACGGTTAGAATCCTTAAATACTTGCTTACGTGCAATTGCATCAGTAATGATATCAATGGCCTTATCTTGGTCAATAACAACTTTCTTCAAGTCAGAAGCTAAGTTAGCATTCTTTTGAGCTTCATTTGCATTAATTTCGCTCATTGGAATACCAGTCTTAGTTTGAATTAAAGCATACATATCTTCTGGTGTAACTTTAAGTTCACTAGCTTTGCCGGCATTCTTAAGATCTTTCTTAAGGTCTTCAATCTCTTTCTTAATCTTAGCAGCTTCATCATATTTTTCATTCTTAGCTGCTTCTGCCTTTTTACCTTCTAAGGCATGAATCTTGTTCTTAATTGAAGTTTCATCTTTTTGATCCATACCTAAGGACTTCTTAGCACCAGCTTCATCCATTAAGTCAATGGCCTTATCTGGTAAGTGACGATCATTAATGTAACGATTTGAAAGTTCTGCAGCAAGTTTCAAAGCTTCTGGATCATATTTAACATTGTGGTACTTTTCATATCTTGGAGCTAAGCCCTTCAAAATTTGAATAGCATCCTTGATTGTTGGTTCTGGAACTTGAACTGGTTGGAATCTTCTAGCTAAAGCAGGGTCTTTTTCGATTTGTTGGTATTCACTAGTAGTAGTTGCACCAATAACACGAATTTCACCGCTAGCTAATGCTGGCTTTAAGATATTAGCAGCATCCCCAGAATTATTTTCTGAATCAGTAGAACCTGCACCAACAATATTATGTAATTCATCGATAAAGAGAATAACATTCTTGTCACCCTTAGCTTTATCAATAATCTTCTTTAGTTTTTCTTCAAAACTACCACGAAGAGAAGTACCTGCAACTAATTCATTAATATTCAACTCAATAATATGAGCATTCTTTAGCTTTTCAGGAACATCTCTATCAACAATTCTTTGAGCTAATCCTTCAACTACAGAAGTTTTACCAACACCAGCAGGACCAATCAAAACAGGATTGTTCTTCTTACGTCTACTTAAAATTTCAATAACTTGATCAATAACAGCGGTACGTCCAATGACAGGATCGTATTTACCATTCTTAGCTTGTTCAGTTAAGTCAACACCAATTGGCTTTTCCTTTTGTTGGCCATTTTGAGCACTTTGTTGTGGTGCTTGACCAGCACTATATCTCATTGGTTGTTGACCATTGGTCATTCTTCCATCATTGAAAAAATCTCTGTTTAATTCATTAAACAAATCATCAAAATTGTAGTTTCCATTGTCAAAGTATGCCATGCTTTACACACTCCTCATATTCTCAAAATTTTTAGCACTCATTAGTTATAAGTGCTAACTACTCACATTTTTTATTATAGCAGGTTATCCACAGAAACCCAAATATTATTTCATCTTTTTCCACAGACTATTTTAATTTGTGAATAAAATAAGCACAAAGTGCTTAATAAAGCATTTTGTGCTTAAAAATTTGTGAATTAATATTATGATATAGTTCTGAAATTATTTATTTTTATTAATTTTCAAATAATTTAATCATTTATTATCTTTTTCTTTTTATGCTTGTCCTGGGGTCTTTGATTATTGCCAGGAATATTGTTTCCATTATTGTTTTCAAGCAAATACTGCTTAATTAACTGAACTACTTGTTTATTTTGCGGAAGAGAAGAATGTTGTGCATCTGATCCTGTAACCGTCATCGTCGTATAGTGCTTTACCTGATTTTGAAAAATATATTTTCCTGCTGCCACACTACTTTCAGGTACTAACCCATCCGACTCATAATTCTCTCCCCCTGATACTGAATATACATCTAAATTCTTAGGAATTTTCTTCCGATTTTTAATAAAATCATTCAGCATTTCGGTTTTATGGTCAACATTACTCTCATTAAAGTTATATGGTGTCCCGAGGGTCATAAATTTCTTTATTTTGATTTCATCACTATAATCTGCATAGTATTTTTCTAGCCAATATGTCCAAATCAATCCACCATTTGAATGTCCAAATGCCTTAAAATTATTAAATTTATATTGCTGACTAAGCTGAGCAAAAGCCTCATCAAACCAACCTGCTTGTTTCTTAATATTGGCATAACCATCATGATTATTTTCAAATCCTACTACAATAAACGGTTCATTATCATTACGATTAATTTTACCGCTATACTTCAGTGTTCCATCTTTCTTCACTTGAATTTTTAATAGACTATGCTTTTTCAGAGTATCTTTATTTAGCAGATTAACCAATTCATTAAAACGCTCAGTAGTTGCACTTGATCCTGGAATCATAATTACAGGAGACATTTGTGACTTTCGTCTTTCAGCTAAATCATGATTAGCACTTTTAATCCAAAAAAATGTTGGAATAGATAAAACTATTAAAAAGATGAAGGTACCTAGCAAAAGCAAACGATTTTTCGATATCCTCTTTTTATTTAACATATTCATAGCTAGCCTCCTCATCATTTAACAAATCAATTTCGTCTTGAACATCCTTGGCCATCTTCATAATTGGAAGATATAACAAAATATCAAATGCAAACAGAAGCATTGAGAAAATTAGCGCTTGCCAGTTTCCATTTGTAGCAATAAAGGCATACAAAGGTCCCGGAGTTCCAGATAATACATTATAGGCTGAAGCCGGAATTAAATGGATTGCAATCATACTTGCAGCTAAAAGCATATTTACAACTGGTAAAAATACATAAGGCAGTAAGAATAATGGATTAAAGATAATCGGAATACCAATTAAAGCCCCCTGATTAGAGCCAAATAGAGTTGGAATAAAACTCCAGCGGGCAACTCTAGCAATATCATTTTTCTTAATAAAAATTAAAATGCCAATCAATATCACTAAGGTTAGGCCGTTACCACCAAATTTTCCATAAGATTGATATAAAGAATTTCCCACATATGGATTAGGTACATTCCAACTTGAGCCATGTGTCAAAGCATAGTTTAAATTAGCAACATTAGTCGCACTATCACTACCAGCAGTAAGAGATACTAAAGGCTGGCCAATGCCACACCAGTTTAACAACAATGCTAGAAGTAATAAGGGAATAAAAATACCCAGATTTAAATTATTCTGTCCTTGACTTTGGAAAAATTGATAAAAGTTTGTGGCGGTCATTCGTACATGGACTAAACTAGCTAAAATTCCAATTACTAATCCAATTAGCCAAGTAGCAAGCATCGGACGAAATGAATTAAAAGCTCTTTGCTTTATTACTTGGGCACTTTCTGCATGGCGATGATGATAGTCAGTTCCAAGAAATCTAAAAATGAGTCCCGTTCCAAAACCGATCAAAAGAGCAAATAAAAAACTATTAATATTAAAAAAACGCCAGTTAAAAGATAATTGGAAATCTCTAATATCTCTAAAACGATATGCACATAACAGCAAAGCTAGCATTCCTGAAACACCAGCCATCTGGGCATCTTTTTGATATAAACGTGCAGTATATTGTGCTGAAAAATATGCAGTAAATAGTCCAAAAGTACCAAATATTACACTGGTAACGCCCTGGCAGGCATACCAGGATGCATTAAAAATCTGATCCGGTAACCATTTATCAAAATAAAAAATATTAGATATTAAACTCGTTGGAGAAAAAACACTCTGCCATAAAAACTGAAAAATACTTCCTACAACAGCAAGTGGCATTAGCATCATCAAAGTTCGATAAGTTACTCTAAAAAATGCTAACCTGCGAAGTCGCACAATAGTTTTAAAAATAATTTTTTCCATAATTTAATCCTTATCTCTAATAATCTATTTCCTAGTTTAAATTAAATATTGTAAGAAACCTATTCTTTTTTATTAAAATACAGCTTAAATCAGACAAGCTTCTTTAAACCCAGATTAGATAAAGAACATGCTATAATGATGAGGAAAATAAAAAGGAGAAAAATTATGGCTAAACGAAGTT
Organism: Lactobacillus sp. UMNPBX19; assembly: GCF_002553805.1. Taxonomy (NCBI): domain Bacteria; kingdom Bacillati; phylum Bacillota; class Bacilli; order Lactobacillales; family Lactobacillaceae; genus Lactobacillus; species Lactobacillus sp. UMNPBX19. The sequence continues at coordinate 10,317 of NZ_PCYR01000031.1, read as the reverse complement.
TTTCGATTAATGATGAAACTGACCGTCTACTCAACTACTATTTAAATCATTCAGACAAAGAATGGGACTTAGTAATTAATGAAGCAATTAAAAGCTATGTATGTGACCATTTAACTCAAAGGCAAGTCCATGAAGCAGTTAAACATACCGGAAAAGATGCTTTTCCAGCTAATGAAGTTCTTCGTACTTTCAATAGTAGCTGGATTAATGGCGAGTCTTAATATTCATTGCATAAAGTCATACCTTCCGGCAAAATAAAGGTAGCAATTCTACAAAATAAGCTGACACTTGTCAGCTTATTTTTATACAACTATCCTTAATTAAAAGGAGGAAAATACATGCTAAAAAAACATGCGCTAGATCCAATTAAGTTAATCTGGTTATTTGCTGGTTCTTTAATAATTAATACTGGTGTTAGTTTTATTTGGCCACTAACTACCATTTATATTCATAATTATCTTCATGAGACACTTACAGTAGCTGGGATTGTTTTATTCATAAATTCAGCCTTTACAATGGTTGGAAATGCAGTTGGGGGACTTTTATTTGATAAATGGCATCCTTACCAAACCCTTTTAACTGGTGTCAGTATTTCTACCTTATCCACTTTCTTGCTAGTGTTGTTTCATGGCTGGCCAGCCTATCCAGTTTTGTTAATTACTTTAGGCTTAGGCAACGGTATTGTAGTAACTGGCTTAAATTCAATTGCTACTTTAATTAAAAGTCGGAATGCCTCCTATGTGTTTAATGTCTTGTATTTCACTCAAAATTTAGGTTTAGTATTTGGTTCCCTAATGGTGGGATTCATTCTACCTTTTGGTATTACTTATATTTTCTTACTTGCTTTTATTATGTTTGCCTTTTTAAGCATTGTAATCTTTTTTGAATATCGTGGTTTAAACCCGGCTCATGCCTCTACAAATAAAAAAGCGACTACAGCTGCCCATCAAGAAAAAATTCCTTACGGCGCAAAAAGAGCTATTTTCTCTATCTTAATTTGTGTTCTAGCTGCTTGGATTGCTTATGAACAATGGAATTCTAATATTTCCTCCTACATGCTTGGCTTACACATGAGCGTTCGGTTATATAGTTTACTTTGGACTCTAAATGCTATTTTAATTGTCCTCATTCAACCGCTTTTAACTTACTTTGATGACTGGCTAACTGCACATCTTCATGGACGATTATATATTGGTTTTAGTCTGTTTGGGCTAGCATTCTTACTACTAATTGGAGCAACCCACTACTTTAACTTTGTTTTAGCCATGGCCGTTCTAACATGCGGAGAAATTTTAGCATTTCCTGCTGTTTCAACTTTTGTTAATGATCGTGCTAGTAATAAAGACAAGGGGAAATACCAAGGAATTGTTCAATCAGTTACATCAGCTGGTCGAGCTCTAGGACCGCTAATTGGAGCTTTAGTAATTGATAATTTTTCCTATTTGACCTTATTTGTAGTTTGCACTGTTTTAGTTTTAATTTCTGTCCTTCTATTTGCAATCATTAATGCTTATAACAAGAAAAAAATCGCTGAATAGCGATTTTTTATTTTCTCTAATTTACAAAAAAAGCCTAATTCCACCAACATCGGAATCAGGCTCACACAGTGTTAGGTACCGCTATTCTGACCAAATAAAAGATACATTTTCGCTACCGTAGAAAATGCACCTTGCTACAACGGTACAGGTAAATCTTAGCACAGCAGCCCTACTTGCACAACCGCTTTTAAGGAAGTCAAAATCATAAAAAAAGAGATAGAAAATATTATTTCCTATCTCTATGAAGGCGATTTTATTAAATTTTCCATGAGATCGTTACATATCTCTCTCACTTTAAAATAATCTTTAACTGGATAATTAGACTGAACTACTAATACATCGCGTGTATCGTTTGAAATACGATAGTAAGTTGTATATCCATCGCCTGAACCATTTGAAGAATGAAAATCAGGGAAGTTATAAAAACCAGCATTATATTTAGCAGGATCAGCTGGAGCATAAACAGCTTGTATTGATGAAGGTTTTATGATTTCTCCATTTAAAATCGCACTTGTAGCTCGATATAAGTCTTTATTTGACATGACTAAGCTTCCAGCGCCCAAATTTCCGTGTACTTTATCTACCGCAACACTATGTGGTACTAAGTAACCCTGAGAATTTTTAGTATATGGGACCGCAACCTTAATACGTTTATTTTTAGGTATATCCCAATAAAATTCTGTTTCAGATAAACCTAATTTTTTAATATAGGTCTCTTTCACTAGACTTTCATAAGAGTGATGCGTCACTTTTTCTAAAATACCCGATAATAAAATATAGTTACTAGATGAGTAGAAACGTTGATTATACTGTTTCTTATTGAAAACTATATTATGCTTAATATCATATTTAATTCCAGCTTGATTGTTTTTAAAGACTGGCGTTCCATAACTCGATTCATCTTTTCCTTGTAATCCGGCTTCCATAGTTAGAAGCTGCCCAATCGTAATTTGATTAGCATGGGGTACTTGAGGATAGAATTTCGATAATTTGTCATTAAGTTTAAGCTTTTTCTGCTCAACTTGTTTCATAACTAGGGCACCAGTAAAAACCTTATTAACTGAATTAATAAAAAAAGCTGTTTTGGGTGTATTATGCTCTTTTTTACTAATATTTGCATAGCCTGTAGACTCATTAAGAATTACTTTATTATTCTTAATCGCCAGGATATTACCTGTTATACCTGCTTGTGTTAGTTTTTTTTTATATCTACTGCTGCCTTACTTTTAACATTAGGCATCTTTACATTCGTTTTGTTGCCCCATGTCTTAGTAAAGTAGTAACTATTTAGCTTATAGTTGACTGGATGATTCTTTTCTTTCATAAACGGTTTCACATATTGATCTACCTTTAACCATCCATTCCAACCAAGGTGAATTGTATCTTCCATGAAGAATTTCTTTCCACCGTCTTTTGATAAGTTAGCTATATTATTGAAACCTTGAGATGTAAGCTGTTTGGTAATCTTAGCAACGCATTCTTGATACATTGTCTGAGATAAACCGGTATACTTAGCCCACTTTTCATTAACTGGTGGAATAATGAACAAGACATTAACATGTTCATGCGCAAGTTCATTTAATACCAATTCAAAGTCTGCATATTCTGGTGACTGAGTATAATCAAAATCTCTTTGAGAATTCTTCAGGTGCTTTAAGTGCTTATTGTTTAACTTTTTGTCAAAGAAACCATTAAAAATACCAAACTTATTATTTGTTGTTCCCTGTTGTCCCTGCTCATTAGCAAATTGACGTAAGTTATCATATGCATAAGTACCTGGCAGTTTACCTGCTTCTTTTTGAATCTTAGGAATGTTATTAGTCATCCCAATAGATGAGAAGAAATTATCTTCATTCGCTAACATTCGACGTCTAGCTTTCAAATACAAAGTTTGATACTTAGACAATTTTTGCCCTGAAGCTAATGTCATTAATGCATACTTTGTTGTCTCACTAGCAGTTCCAGCTGGCATATCTAACAAACGCCGAGCAGCATAACGAGTAGCTACACTGTCCTTAGCAGTCAAAATCCAATCAACTGCTTGAAGTTGAGAAAAATACATCCCAAAAGCTGCTGGATTTTGACCTTGCTTAGTAAACCACTGTGGAGAAATAATAAAGACTGCTTTTTTATTAGAAAGCTGATTTACTGTTTCCTGCATAGTGAAAAAGTGAGTTAAGGATTGACTTCCCGGTCCTCCTAGTAAGAAAGGTCGATAATTTCTTTTATATTTATAAGCTAAGACACTTGGGTGCAAGGCATCCATTCTTGATAATTCACTAGAACCATAAAATGGAACATAGTTTTTCTCAAAAGCAGCTTGCTTAATCGATTGACCTTTAAAGACAGTTTGAGATTGTGAAACTGAAGCTTTAAAGAGAGCATTATCTGACTTTTCACCATTTTGCCATGGAATTAAAAATAAAATTATTAACAAAATGAAAGCACAGAGAACTGGGCCGAAAATCTGCCACAGTTTACGTTTATTACTCATTTCTTAAGCTTTCTACCTTTGCAATGATTTTGTTTGGAGTATCCCAATCTTCACGGTGAAATTCTGATACTGGTGCAGTTACATCACACTTGTCTTGTAATTCAAGTAACATTTGAACAGTTGCCATGGAATCTAACAAACCATTTTCAAAAATGTTTTCATCCATTTGGTCACTTAAATCTTCACCAGTTAATTCATTTAAAATATCTAAAACAGCTTGCTTTGTATCCATAATAAGAAAATCCTTTCAAAAATAATAAACTACTTCCAGCCAAACCATAATGTACTCAAGAATCCTGAGAAAATTAGGAAACTGAAACAAACAACATTAAATGTTAAGAAAATCGCAAACCACTTTGTAAATTTATTATGTGGGATTTGCTTGCGGTGCTTACGCTTAAATCTTAACCAAATATCATTAATGATAATTGCCAAAGCATGGTAAATACCATATACGATATAGTACCACGTTAAGCCGTGCCAGAAACCAATAATTAAGAAATTTACAAAATATGCTAAGCGCGATAATCTGATTCTATTTTTCACCAATTTATGCTTCATTGCAAAGAATGTAAAACGCATAAAGATAAAATCACGGAACCAGAAAGATAGAGTCATGTTCCATCTATTCCAGAAATCTTTAATATTTTGAGAAATAAATGGTTTATTAAAGTTCATAGGAGTTCTAATTCCCATAAAATATGACGTACCTACCGCAAACAAGGAGTACCCTGCAAAGTCAAAGAATAAATACATACTGTAGCAGTACATATAACCAAGCAGAGCCCAAGATAAGCGTAATCCCCCATTAGCTTGCCCATAAAAAATTGCATCTTTAGCTAATTGAGGAAGCCATAAGGTACCGAATACATATCCAATAATAAATTTATATAAGAATCCTTGAAAAATATATCTTGTACCAAACTTTAAATTTTCAATATACTTATCTCTTTCAGGGGCTTTATCGTAATCTTCTTTAAATCTTCGATAGCGGTCAATAGGACCTGAAGAAATAGTTGGGAAGAAAAGCAAAAACCTTGCATAAGTAATTGGATCAACTTTCTTAATTGTTTTATCGCGAAGTTCCATAATAACTTGCACTGTTTTGAAAGTTAAATATGAAATTCCGAAAAATCCAATCAAATCAGCAGTTTTATTTGGCACTAATGGTGCAATCTTTACTGCTGCTAATGGCAAAATTGCTAAGATAACTGCTAAACAAAAGACAGAGGTTTTATTCCTTCCAGAATTAACATATTTTTGATAAGCAAAAGTAACTATAAATTGGAAAATGATGTATCCAATTAATTGAACTCCCTGTAGCCAGTCTTTACCATTAAACATTAAAAACAAGAATAGTAAGGAAACGAAAGCTTCGTATGTTTTAAAGCGCCGTCCATGATATAAACCAATAATTAATGGCAAAAGCGCAATAAAAAGAATAACAAAGTAACGCGGATTACTATATGGTTGAATATTGATCACGCGTTATTTACCTCCTTAATTACTTGTTTAATATCTACCTTACCGTTTTGAGAGATTGGCATTTCATCACGGTAGATAAAGCGTTGAGGAAGCATATATGGCATAATATCTTGACTTAATGATTCGCGTAATTTCTTAGTTAGTTCAGCATCAGTATACTTCTCACGTACACCGTCTGCTAATTCTACTACAGCAACTAGTTGTCGAACTTTATGATCCTTATTGTATTTTGGAGCAACAACGCCATAACGCACTAATGGATTCTTAGCAAGATAGAAGTTAATTTCTTCAAGTTCAATTCGATAACCATTAAACTTAACCTGAAAATCAATTCTTCCACGGTAGAAAAGCATGTCGCCATCTAAAAATCCTAAGTCACCAGTACGATAACTTTCATGTTCACTTTCTTTAAAGAAAGCAGCCTCAGTCTTTTCTGGATTATTTAAGTATCCCTTAGAAACACTTGGACCTTCAATAACAACTTCTCCTTGGTTATCTTCTTCACCCTTGGAAGTATCAATTGAAATCTTTGTGTCATTTTTAGAAACACCAATTGGCAAGCGATCATACTTATTTAAAATTTCATCAGTAATTTCTACCTGAGTAACAGCAACAGTTGTTTCAGTAGGGCCATAAGTATTAAAGATATGGCTATCTGGGAATTTCAGCTTAAGCATTTTAGCTGTCTTATGACTTAATTCTTCACCACAGAATAAGAAGTGAGTTAATTCAGGATGATGCTTAGCATCAAAAGTAGGATCTAAGAAACTCATTTCTACAAATGATGGAGTTGAAACCCAAACATTGAATTTTAATTGGGGTAAAGTTTTGAAAAGCTGTCCGATATTTTCAGTTACATCATGAGGTAAAACTACTAACTTACCACCGGCAGTTAAAGCAGGATATAAACTCATTACAGATAAGTCAAAAGAATATGGTGCTTGAGCTAAGAAGCTAGGATGTTCTGGAAGTGAAAAGTCATTTAACTCCCAATTTACAAAACTAAGCAGATTATCATGACTAATTTGTACACCCTTAGGCTTACCTGTTGTTCCTGAGGTAAAGATAATGTAAAAATTGTCATCCCCACTTACAAACTTACTTTGATCAATTTCTGGATGATTATCAGAAACTTCTTCAGGAGTTAAAACCTTAATATTATCCACTTCAATAGGAAGTTTATCAATTGCAATTACCAAAGGAGCTTCAGAAACTTCTTGAATCATCAATAAACGTTCGCTATTAGAATAACTAGCAATCGGAATGTAAGCATGTCCTGCTTTAACAGCACCAATAAAACTAGCAATCATTTCAAAATTTTGACCACCCCAAATCATTACTGGAGCTTTTTCAGGAAGATCTAGTTCGTTGATCTTAGCTGCATATGCATCCGATCTAGCTTTTAGATCTCCATAAGTATTAGTTTCGCCAAGATAATCATAAGCGATCCGTTGTGGATCTTCAGCAGCAATTTGATCGATTGTCTTGATTACATCTTTAATCATTTAATGCGACCCTTTCATTTCTAGAAATCTTTATAAATAAATTTTGCAGCCCCAATGCCACTATATGAGTACAAGTAAACTAGCACTACAAGCACTGCAAAGTAAAAGAGAGTTTTAGCAATAAACAAGCCTACCTCTTTTTTCTTTGTATCGCTTTGCTTATCTTTATTTTCTGCCATGCTTACACCTCGTAATCTTTTTTCTAAATTTTACAACATTGTTATAAAATAGGTTAATATTTTTACTATTTCTTAAAAAAATAGCATGAACAGAAGTAATTATACCAAAAATAGCCCTAGTTATGGATAGTTCACTAGTGTTGGTTACGTTTTCTTTCGATAAAATAACCTATCCCTAAGAAAATTGTCGGTAGAATTGAAACAAATACCAACACTATTAAAATAACTCGTAAAAGCCAATCGGTATTTGTCCACCTTTTATCATTAGCAGTAGCAAGAGCATATGCTGAAAATAAGATAATTGTAATTATATTTATTAAAAACATAATGTTGTGTGTATATTGATACAAAACTAAAACACTACTACCGGATATCAAACCACTCCAACCTGCTAATCGTACCCAAAAAGATATTTTCTTAATCATTTTTAACTCCCTAATAAGGCATTTATATTCGCCGATAGAATTCGGTCAACAATCATTATTTGATCACGTGCATATGCTTTTGATCCTGATTCAAATAACATCAGTAGCTGCCCATTTTGAACATAAATTTGTTCTAGATATGGCGGCATAATAACGATTTTTTCCGCATTTCCTTCATCTAAGTTATTCAAAGCTGAAATTGGGAAAAAATACAACTTAGAATCTTTGCTTCCATAGGATTGACTTAAAATAATCCAATTCTGATAAAATGCAATTCCTTGAATCTGTCGGTCCATTGAAGCACTTCCTGAACCTAAAGCCCAAGAAACTTGGCCTGTTACTGCTTTAATTTGATCGCTAGTAATTGTTCCCTTAAAGTCTCCTGAACGAGCAATCGGATAGCTAGCAATTTGTCCTTGACCGTCAGTATTAAAAAAGCCAACAAATAATTGATTATCGTAATAAGTAACACAAGATGCTCTTTCAATTGTTGGTAAAGAAATCACATTATCATATTCGATAGGTTGCTTTTTCTTATTATAGCTATATTTTTCTAATTTCTTTAACGAAAAAGACATTAGTGCAGATGAATCATCTTGACTACCCGTTACCCAAATATTTTTAGCAACCGGATCATAAGCAATTCCTCCTAAATGAGGTGCTCCTGGAACTTGAATGGTCTTTAAATACTTTCCTGTTTTTTTATCTAAACAATAAATGACCGAGCGATGATTATGAGTTGAATCATAAGCCGAAATTAATAAATATTTTCCTGCTACAGTTAGCCCTTGCGGTGTCATTGAGTCCGCATCTGTAACTTTCTTTTTATTAAAGTCATAACTCGGCGTTACAACTTGGCCTGGTATTACCACGCTACTTCCAATCTTACTTGCCCGTGGCGTTTCATAAGCTGCGCTATAAACGTCGGGATATTTTTCATTTAATTGTCGTTTGAAATAAGCTAAATTATGATGACCCGGACTAATACTTGTCCCATCTTTTGCTTTTTCTACATCAGGTCTAGAAGTAAAAGTGGCTTTTGCTTGTTCCCGTTTTTGGTATTGTTGATAACCATAATATCCTCCATATGCCACTCCTGCAGCAATTCCGAGAATCAAAACCAACTTAAATAGAATCTTTAAAAATTTCTTCATTAGCTTTCCCTACCTAATAAATAATTTTCTCAATTCGATATTATACCTGAATCGTCTGCCAACTACCGAAAATTAAAAATAAGTAGCTATCTTATATTTCTTTCGATTTTGTACTATAATATATAAATTGTAGTAGTGGATCACTTATGATCCATTGCTATTAGCATTAACATCCAACTTTTTATTTTCATTCTTACTCCTCCAAGTAGATTGAATAATAACAAGATCAGCTTAAAGCTGATTATCTATCTTCGAAGAGACCTATGCACTTCCCAGCATAGGTCTTTTCTTTTGCAGTAAAACAAAAAGAGGCTCCTTTCGCATTTGGATACCTCTTTTAATTGTCTGTTCATTTATCCCCAATGGATAAAGTCTAATGCATTTTTATCTTGAGTATATCTAGCATAAACTGAATTTCTTAATTTATTCCAGATCTCGCCCTGAAAATTATTTAACTTAAATTCATTTAATGCCATCGAATTTTCAACTAGACTAACAACATTGAATAGTTCGGAAGTCAAAGCAACTGCATGATATTTTCCTGTTTTTAAATTAGTAATTGTTTTGTTTATTTGCTCAATAACTTGAATTTTCTCAGGTGACTTATTATCAGCTAAACTTAGTTTAAATGCTTCAAGTAAACTTATGTATTCTTGTGTATCTTTATCTTCCATTAATTAAGTTTTATCATACCAATTATAAATTTTAATTATTTTTTCAAATATATTTTAGTATTCATACAGCTAATGCATAAGAAGTTTACGTGTTAAGATCACATTTTAATGTTAGTGGTATACCAATTTTATATTTTTTCAAAAACAATTATATAAAGTCTGCTTCCATAATACGATTATCTTACAAAGAATCATTTCTAAATTTATCGAAAGATCCAGAAGGTGAAAAAGATGGTTTCTAAAGATGAAATTATTACCATATTGACTGAATTCGTTACCTTACTTAATAAGACAAATCCTCATTCAGAATTTACTAACTTTCTTACAGATAGTCTAAACACAATTAAATCTAGCAATGGTGTTGCTTTTACAGGTCAACTGCAATATTTTTTTAATCACGCCCCTGTTGTAAAGTTTTCTGATAATATCACGTTTACCTCGCAAGAAGAAAAACTATGGAATAAACTTCTTTCGCTAAACGAGCTAGGAAATAATCTTTGGGGTGCAAGTTTATAATTCGTTTCAACTTCTTAATCAAATTTAACTTTTTTAATAAAAAACGTCACAATTTGTTCACATTTTCATTCTAATATATAAACCATAGCAACGGGGAAGACAAAACCCCATCGCTATTAGCATTAACATCCAACTTTTTATTTTCATTCTTACTCCTCCAAGTAGATTGAATACATTTATCAGTCTTTGACTGATCCTATACTTATATATTTTGAAATCCGCGTCTTTCCCAGCGCGGATTTTTTTGTGGGCTTATTTTCAATACTTTCATACAATAGAAGTAAAAAGAAATCGTAAATTGCAATAATAAATTGAACACTTAAGCTGCTTGATAGATATGATCCAAT
>NZ_PCYR01000030.1:0-18437 GCF_002553805.1 Lactobacillus sp. UMNPBX19 | reverse complement strand
ATTTGGTCATAAGAAAACCCCCGAAATCCGTGTCCGAATTTCGAGGGTCACTACAATCTCTTTAAAAATTGGAATAGCTTCGTTTATATCCAGGTTAAGAACATCAACAATCGAAAGATCATGCCATTTAACTTTTTGAATTTTTTGATTATATCTATCTCCATGACAAGTAGGACAGGTTTGCTGCATATCAGGCAAAAACTGAATATCTAAAGTAACGATTCCTGTACCACCACAAGTTGGACAAGCTCCTTCTTTATTATTATAAGAAAAGTAACTGGGAGTATAGTGCTTTTCTTTAGCCAAAGGTTGCTGAGCAAAGAGCTTACGCAAATTATCCATAATTAAAGTATAAGTTGCGACTGTTGAACGCGTACTCTTTCCAATTGGAGAAGCATCAACACTTACAACATGATGTATAGGAGAATTAAACTCTTTAACTTGCTTTGGTAAAGGCTGACCCTTATCTTGAGCCTTAATTGCTGGAACAATAGAATCTAAAATCAAACTAGTTTTTCCTGCCCCTGAAAAGCCAGTTACAGCACTAATTTGATTTACAGGAATTCCTGCTTTAATATCATGTAAATTAAAATAGTGATCTACTTCGAAAGTAACTTGCTCAGAATTAACTTTATCGATAACTTTACGAGCCATTAAATCAGCTTTGCCATCTAAATAAGGTGCAATTAAAGATTGAGGATCTTTTTCAATTTCTAAAGGAGTGCCTTGATCCAAAATTTCTCCTCCAGCTTCACCGGAACTAGGACCGATTTCAATAATTTCATCAGCCGCTTTTATAATATCAACATTATGATCAACGACCACAAGGGAATTACCTTGTGCAACTAAATTCCGTAATACTTTAATTAATCCATCAACATTAGCGGGATGTAATCCAATTGAAGGTTCATCTAAAACGTATAAAACTCCGGTAGTTTCTGTACGTAAAGTTCTAGCAAGTTGAATTCTCTGTAATTCACCAGTAGACAGGGTATTACCAGCTCGAGCCATGGTTAAATAGTCTAATCCCAAATCAAGTAGTGGCTGCAAATTATTAATAAATTCATTGAGTAAGGCTTTAGCCATGGGATGCATATTTTCTGGTAGACTGGCCAGAACCTCTTTACTCCATTTAGGCAAATCGCCTAATTGCATATGTTGAACTTGATCAATATTTTTTCCATTAACTAACTGATTAAGTAATTCTGGACGAAGACGCGTTCCATGACAAACGGGACAAGTTGAATAAGTGAAAAATTCTGCAAGACGTTTCTGTGCTCGTTCACTTTTACTACTTTCAGCTGATTTTAAAACGGCTTGATGCGCATTTTCATATAAGGCATTAAAATTATGAAAAACGCGACCTGTTCCTGATAATAAATCCATCTTATACTTCTTTTCAGGGCCATTTAAAACAAAGTCTTTCTCTTTCTCAGTTAAATCCTTATAGGGAATGTCAATTCTAACACCTGCATGTTCAGCTACATTTGGCATAAAGTTCCTTCCAGGTAAGTTCCAAGAAGCTACCGCACCGTCTCTAATCGAAAGATTGGGATCTGCAATTAATTTACTTTCGTCTAATTGGCGGACCTTACCAGTTCCACCGCAACGCTCACAAGCTCCATCAGAATTAAAAGAAAAATCTTCCGCACTTGGAACGTGAAACTTTACACCACAAGTTGGACAAGTAACCTGCCCCATCTCATCTCCGGACTTAGACATTGCTTCTGCAATATCTAAACTTGGGGCAACTCGGTGTCCATTCGGACAAACGGGTGAACCTAATCTTGAGAAAATAAGCCGTAAAACATTATATGTTTCAGTGGTTGTACCAACTGTAGCTCGTTCATTAGGAACACTTGGTCGCTGGCGGAGAGCTAAGGCAGATGGAATATGTTTTACACTCGTTACATCCGCTTGAGCACCTTGCTTAATCCGTCGACGCATATAGGTAGATAGAGCATCTAAGTAGCGCCGTGACCCTTCTTCATATAAAATTCCCATTGCTAGGGATGACTTTCCTGACCCCGAAAGTCCTGAAATAGCCACAAACTTATGAAGTGGGATATCTACATTAATATTCTTCAAGTTATGAACACGTCCACCACGAACTTCAATCTTTTTTGGGACTGCCATTTTATTTCCTTCTTTATCATTTCTATAATTGAGATAATTTATACCTATATATTATAGGAAACTTTTTACTCAGTTGTTAAATTATCGTTTTTAACACATATTTATGTGGAGTTTTCTCTATTACAGTTTATAGCTATTGTTTACTGCTCCTTACCCGATCTTTCTAAAGTGGAAAAAAGTTATAAAAAGTTATAAAATTAAATAAAAGTTATAAAAAGTTATAAAAAGTTATAAAAAGAGGTGTAACTAAATGGAAAATCCTTTTAATCCTAGTTTTGGAAAAATGCCCAGTGTTTTCTTAAATCGTGATTCATTAACTCAACGTACAGTTACTGAATTGAACCGAGTGGGATCGCCTTTTCAAACATCCCTTCTTTACGGGCAACGTGGTTCGGGAAAAACTACATTGATGACAGAAGTTTCTAATTTAATAAGTAAAGATAAAAATTGGTTAGTAATCAATTTAGTTCTAGATGATGATCTCTTAATCTCCCTAATAAATCAATTACAACGACATCTTCTTAACTTGAAGATTATAAAAAATATCGACCTAAAGATGAACTTCTTTGGACTAGATATGAGTGCTAGTTTCCATCAACAGGCTGAATCTAATTTTCAATTATTATTCCAAAATGCCTTAGAGAAACTAACAAAAAAAGGGTTTCATGTTTTAATTAACATTGACGAAGTACATTTAACACCATTATTAAAAAAATTTGCTAGTTGTTATCAAATTATGATTCGAAACAATCTTAATGTTTCTTTACTTATGGCAGGTTTACCAGAAAATGTTTCAGAAATCCAAAATGATGATGTTCTTACCTTTTTATTGCGTGCCAATCGAATTGTTTTGAATCCTTTAGACATTGAAAGTATAAAAAATAGTTATCAGCACATTTTTAGTAAAGCTGGCTATACGTTTTCTACTGAAGCTCTTTTATATATGACTAAACAAACTCAAGGATTTGCTTATGCTTTTCAATTATTAGGCTATCATTTGTGGGAAGAAATTATTCATTCCTCCAATAAGACGATCTCTATATCTGATATAAACAACATCTTAGACACCTATATTAGTGAATTAAATAGAAATGTTTACTTCAAAGTTTATAGTGACATGTCTGAACGTGAAAAAGAATTTGTACAAGCTATGGTTAAATCCAAGCAACACAAAGTTAAAAGCCAGGTTATTGGTAATCTTATGAAAAAAGGACCTAATTACATTGCTGTATATCGCCGAAAATTAATTGATGACCAAATTATTAAACCAAATGGTTACGGCTATGTTAGCTTTTTATTACCCTACTTCGATAAATTCGTTGAACAAGAGATGATTTTAGATGGATTTTAAAATTCATCTAGAACTTTTTAGTTTCTCTCTTTCTTATCTCTAGTGATTTAATTAAATATAAATAAAATGAGTAATAATTTCCCTACAGTGTATATAGAAAATTATTGCTCATTTTATATCTAAGATTTCTTTTAGTGCCTTATATACTTCAGGCGCAAAAGATAAAATCCTATCAACATTAATGTACTTATGCAAAACAATTCTAGAATCCCATAAAAAGTATAATGAAGTATAATGCGGCTTTAAAATGCACAGTGAAAATCCATTTGATGCCGAATTCGGCAGAATTCCAGAACTATATATTGATTTTAATAATGATGCTGTCAAATATGCTAAAAGAGCACACCGTTACAAAAAACATCCCACTTACTCACTTTTTATTACTGGTGTTCATGGTTCAGGTAAAACAGTTTTTATGAACAAAGTTGGCAAAGAACTTAATAAATATGATGATACAATCGTGGTAACTCTTCATCATACTGAAGATTTATTCCGTATAATGTACATTAAGCTAGCCCCAATGCTTAACAAATTAAAAAAGTGGTCTTCATCTGTTTCAATTAGCTTACCATTCGTTTCTATAAATTTTGCTGAGGTAAATGAAAAACATGATGAAATCTACTATAAAACTGAAATCACCAAAATTTTAAAATTATTGAAACAAGCTAACATGCGAGTCGTATTTTGTATTGATGAAGTTTCTAATACACCAGCAATTCAAAAATTAGATGAAGAATTTAATAATTGGAGCTTAAGTGAACTTCAAGTTTCTGTTATCATGACTGGATTGTTGAAGGAAGTGGCGGAACTTTCTAGTTCGCATAATTTAACTTTTTTAGTACGCGCTGATAGGTTTCACATTAATAAATTGCAAAAATTATCAATTGCTCAAGCGTATATTAAAGTATTTGACATTACAAGTGACCAAGCTGAAGAAATGGCCGAGATGACACAAGGCTATGCTTATGCTTTTTAATTAATTGGGGATTCGATGTATGAAGAGCTATCTACTGGTAAAAATTTTGAAGAATCCTGGAATTATACTAAGTTAGCTTTTAAAGATACGCTTTTCAATCAAGCGTATGATGTCATCTCACATGAATTAACAGAAGTTGATTTTCAATTTCTCTACGAGATGTCAAAAATAATAATATTAGTGCAATTATCGAAGAAATGGGTAAAAGCAAGCAATACGTAAATATGTATCGTACTAAGCTAATTAAATATGATTTAATCAAAACAATCATTCGCGGTAAATTAGGATTCACCCTACCTTTATTTATCCAAGCAAAATATGATGAATTAAATTGGGGATAAAAAAACTGAAAGGAAAAAATATCAACCTTAGACGCTAGTACCTTAATCCATTAAAGCTAGTTCCACTTAAAGTTTCCGATCGTCCTTCTGATCAGATGCCATCTTCGGAATCAGATAACCAACAGCCAAATCAGCCAGTAACTTCTAATTCTAGTGAAGGACAAAATCAAGAGACTTCCGGTAAACAAACTTGGAACCAGGCTAAAGCAAATGTCTTTATTGACATTTCAAATAACGATGAATTAGTGACTGCCACTCGAGAAGCAATGAATAGTTGGAATAAAACTGGTGCGTTTACTTTTAAAGAAACCACCAATAAAAATGAGGCTAACATTGTAGTACAACAAGTTGAAGATAATACAACAAGTGCTGCCGGTGTTACAACCACAAGCTATAATCCATTAACTAACCACTTATTAAAGGCACAAGTTAAGCTAAATACTTATTACTTACAAAATGAAAATTATGATTATAGCTATCAAAGAGTTGTAAATACAGCTGAACATGAATTAGGTCATGTAATTGGCTTACAACATACTAATACAGCTTCTATAATGTATCCGGCAGGATCCTATTTTCTATTCAAGGGGCAAGATATTAATGCCGCTAGAGATTTATACAAATCCGCATATGCGGCATAAAAAGAGTTTCGTAAACAAGTCTTAATTTGATTTAAAACAT
Organism: Lactobacillus sp. UMNPBX19; assembly: GCF_002553805.1. NCBI lineage: Bacteria > Bacillati > Bacillota > Bacilli > Lactobacillales > Lactobacillaceae > Lactobacillus > Lactobacillus sp. UMNPBX19. Next base: position 12,952 of record NZ_PCYR01000030.1, on the reverse strand, counting down.
AACTCTTTAGAAAGTAAAAGCACTGATATATCAACGTTTGATATTGATATAGTCCTACTTTAGTAGACAGTACAAATATATAAAGTACTATCTATGAAAGTAGGACTTTTTATATGTCTAGAAAAAGTAGATTTAGCTTTGAAGTGAAGCTTAAAGCAGTTAAGCAATATTTAAACGGTGAAAGAAACTATCCCTCCATTGCAAATGCTTTAGATGTTCCAGATAGCACAATACGTATGTGGGTTAAAGCATATCAAGTGGATGGTGAGGACGCATTAAAATCTCATAAACGTAATAAAAGGTATTCAAAAGAATTTAAGCTTGAGTGCGCTGCTGCTTATTTAGCAGGTGAAGGTTCCTATTTAGATCTGGCAAATAAATTTGGTCTAAGAAGTACTTGTCAACTAAGACAATGGGTTATCAAGTATAATAGTCATCGAGAATTGAAGGATCACGATCCTATCCCGGAGGCTTATATGACTAGTAGAAGAAAAACAACCCTAGAAGAACGGCAAAGTATTGTTAAATACTGCAAGAAACATAATTGGAATTATAAAGAGACGGCAATCAAGTATGGCTGTAGTTATGCACAGGTATATAACTGGTGCAAGAAGTATCAAGCTCAAGGATCTAAAGGACTTAAAGACAAACGAGGTCATCGTTTAAAAGAATCTGACCTAACTGAAACAGAAAGGCTTAAGCGTGAAGTTGAACACCTTAGAGTGCAGAATCAAATCAAAGATAGAGAAATAGCTTTCTTAAAAAAAGTGAAGGATTTAGAGAGGACGTGGTTATTGGACAACCAAAGCAAAGGCAAATAGCACTTAAACACAGTCAAAAACAAACTCTTTATGAATTAATCAAGCAGTGCCATCAAGAATACAAATGGCCTATTGATTGGATGTGCAAACAAGTTAATATTGCTAGATCAGCTTATTACAAGTGGTTGAAGCATACGCCAAGCAAACGTGAATTAAGAGATCAAATGATTCTTGAGCGTATTAAATCAATCGCTAAGAGTAATAATAGTCTTTTTGGTTCACCTAAGATGACATTAGCCTTAAACAAAGAACTTGAAGAAGACGAGCCTAAAATTTATCGTCGTACTGTTGCACGGTTAATGTGCGTTAACTATATCTACACAAGCAAAGCTAGATTTAATAAGAAATATCGCTACAAAGCATCTAGACCTGAGGAAACGTCTGCTAATGTGTTAAATCGTAATTTTAATGCTTCTAAGCCTAATGAAAAATGGTGTACTGATATTACTGAGGAAAAGATCCCTGGTACAGGTCAAAAGATCTACCTTTGCACTATTTTTGATCTTTATGATAGATATCCGGTTGGTTATGCTCTAAGCCAGCGTAATGATACTGCATTAGTTAATGCGGCACTAAGAGCTGCTTGGAAAAAAGAACCTGATAGTCATGCAATGCTTCATAGTGATCGTGGTTTTCAGTTTACTCGTGCTCCATTTACAAACGAATTAACAGAGCATGGTATGTCACAATCAATGTCTAGGGTTGGCCGCTGTATTGACAATGGTCCGATGGAGGGGTGGCAAGGAATAATCAAAGAAATGAGAATAGTCTTATATCCAGAGATAAATAGTTATGAAGAAATGAAGCAGGCTTTTGATAAAACTATTGATTATTATATCAACTATGATCCACAAGAAAGATTTGAAGGTAAAACTGCAGGAGAAGTACGAGCAGAATCAAAACGTAATCCAAGTAAAGTGAAAGAGTATAAAATCAAACAGGATAAGCGTTACAAAGATTATTGGGAAGAAATAGAAGCAAAGAAAAACCAGCCTGCATAAACAGGTTGGTTTATCAATTCATTTTATATATTTTAACTGTCTACTTGACACGGTACGGATCAGTTTATTTAACGCTGATTATCAGTGTTTTATTTTGAAGTTTTTTTCCTAGATACTTTATTATTTTTGACACTTGAAAAACCAGCGTGTTGCCTTTTTATCTTTCATTTCTAAACTAAAGTCAGATCCTACTTCAATTGAGTTAAAGCCCGCATGTTTCAATAACTGTTTAATGGTATCTAAATCATATGCTCTTTCATAGTGAGTTTCAGATAAACGATCATATTCACCATTAGGTAAACGATTAAAGAATGTTAAATCATGGATCACCCCATGTTCGACATCATCATTGGCATAACTCTGCCACATAAATGCTCGACGGTGATCATCATCTTGATAATTGTACATATAGCCTGGATAAATGTCGTCAGTTTGATGAGGTGTAATTACATCGAAAAGAAATACACCATCAGCTTTTAAATGATTGGCGATCTCAGAAAACACTTGAAACAAGTCAGCTTCGTCATCAAGATAACAGAAAGAGTCCGCATAGCAAGTAATTACATCAAATTTTTCAAGGTCTGCTAAATCTCGCATATCAGCTTGAATCAACTGTAAAGAAACATTGTTTTCAGTACTATGTTGATCTGCTAAACTAAGCATTTCATCTGAAAAGTCAGCTACCGTGACATTTATACCATCTTTAGCAAGTAAAACAGCTAATCGTCCACTACCACCAGCTAAGTCGAGTAGCTTACAATTCTTTTTATTAATATTAGCTAAGGTGAATTTCTCCCAGCTCTTGTACATATCTGAATCAAACAACTGATCATATAATTGGGCAAAAGTTTGATAAATCATTTTTATTAATCCCATCTATTTAAATTATTATTCTCTTAATATTAACCCAATTATTAAAGATATTAAAACTATTTCTTATTTCTCATATCCCAACATGTCCAGCCCATTAATAAAATAATCAACATAATGATCGCATAAGCGAAAACTACTGCATCTCTTTTTGGCATCATATTAAAGAAAACAAAAGTAGCTGGTAAATTACACAAATTCAAGAAAATCAAAATAATTGAACTGACCCATCCTAGAATTGACCAAATCTTTCTATTCTTAAACTGTCCCATCATTCTCCTATCATCTGTCATAATCAAAAGTGGCACAATTGAAGATAGTACTGCAAATGCTAGAAAAACTTGAGAATTTTCCAAAAGCATATTCAGGGCAAAATGTTGCTGAGAAATTGAATCTTTTGCTGTCATCAGTACACACATAATAACTAGAATCACAGATAATAATCTAGTAAATAATCGTCTTGCCCATAGTGGCATCTTTAAGTGAATAAAGCCTTCCATTACTACCTTTCCAGTGAGAGCTCCAGTAATTGTTGAATTTTGATCAGAAGCAAGAAGTGCAACTGCAAATAAGACTGATAAAATTCCTGTCTTAGCTACTGAGATCGAAATTGGATTGCTTAACATAGTCGTATTGCTTAGAGCATCATACAAACCAAAGAATGAACTATCTTTGACTGCACCACTTTTAAAAACAGCAGCTCCCATAATTAATAAAAGTACATTAACAAAAAAGGCAATAATTAATTAAATATTTAAATCCCACGTAGTAAAACGGACTGCATTTTGAACATCTGTCAGATCATCATGGTTAATTTTTCTAGTTCGGCAAATAGATGAATGCAAATAAAAATTATGGGGCATCACAGTGGCACCAATTATTCCCAAACTTCCTGTTAAAGGTGATAATCCATTAACTACGGGATGCTGAGCTACTAATTCTGGAGATGGCAATGCAGACAAAAAATATTTTTTCAGCTAGGATTAGCTAACATGACTTGATAAGTAAAAACCAGTAGTATCACCATAATCAAGCAGGATACCAGGGCTTCTATTTTTCTAAATCCCACTTTTGACAATAACAATAAGAGTAATACATCAAAGACAGTGATAAAAGTTGCAATAACTAGGGGAATCTTAAATAAAAGATTTAAAGCAATTGCCGCTCCAATAACTTCCGCTACATCAGTTGCCATAATTGCTAGTTCAATTATAATCCAAAGGATAAAACTTAATCTTTTACTAGTACGTGCACGAATGGCTTGTGCTAGATCCATTTGAGTAACGATTCCTAGTTTTGCGGCCATATATTGTAAAAGCATAGCCATTAAACTAGAAATTAAAATAGTAGAAATCAAAAGATAATTAAAACTCTGACCACCATTAATTGAAGCTGCCCAGTTTCCTGGATCCATGTATCCAACAGCAACTAATGCACCAGGACCAGTATATGCTAAAAGCATCCTGAAGAAATTACGAGTTCTCGGAACTGGAATAGTACTATTAATTTCTACTAAAGATTTACCATTTGCGTATGAAATAAAACTATGATCTTCCATCTTTACCCCTATCCATGAATTCCAAGGGTCATCCGGGCCACTCTAGACATCATACTTGGATTCCATTGCGGATACCAAACGAGTTTAATTTGGCACTCATCAACTTCATCAACACTTTTGGCAGCTTTAGTAATTTCGTGATCTAACCACTCACTTAGAGGACATCCCATAATCGTTAAAGTCATCGTAATCTGACATTTTGTCTCGCTTACTTCAATACCATAAATTAATCCTAAATCAACGATGTTAACCTGAAGTTCTGGATCAATTACTTTTTTTAAGGCTTGGTAAACTTCCCTTTCGGTATTAGATAATTTCTCTATTTCTAGCACTATCCAATTGCTCCTTCCATTTGGAAGCTAATCAAGCGATTAAGTTCGACTGCATATTCCATTGGTAATTGCTTAGTAAAGGGTTCAACAAAGCCCATAATAATCATTTCAGTTGCTTTTCTTTCTGGGATGCCACGACTTTCTAAATAATACAGCTGGTCTTCAGAAATTTTAGAAACTGTGGCTTCATGTTCCATCGCTACATTTGAATTTTCAATAGCATTAGTTGGGATCGTATCAGAAGAAGACATATCATCCATAATAATCGTGTCACATTCCACGTGTGCCTTTGAGCCATCTGATTTTTTAGAAAACTTAACACTACCGCGATAATCTGTTGACCCACCACCCTTGGCAATTGACTTAGACACAATTGAGCTAGAAGTATTAGGAGCATTATGAAACATTCCAGCTCCAGAATCTTGGTGAATACCGTGGTGTGCAACTGCAATTGAAAGCATAGTACCGCGAGCACCTTCACCATTTAAATAGACACTTGGATATTTCATGGTAACTTTCGCACCTAAATTACCGTCTACCCATTCCATTGTTGCATGCTTTCCAGCAACTGCACGCTTTGTTTCTAGACTATAGACGTTATCAGACCAGTTTTGAATGGTAGTATAACGACAATATGCATTATCTAAGACATTTACTTCAACAACTGCCGCATGTAAAGAATCTGAAGAGTATTGCGGAGCAGTACATCCTTCAACATAATCAAGATGCGCGTCCTCATCAACAATGATCAAAGTTCTTTCAAATTGTCCTGAATTTTCTGCATTTAATCTAAAATATGCCTGAACTGGTGTTGGAACTTGTACTCCTTTTGGCACATAAATAAAAGTTCCTCCTGACCAAACAGCACAGTTTAAGGCAGAAAATTTATTTGAATCAATTGGAACTAACTTACCAAAGTATTTTTTGAACAAATCAGGATACTCCTGCAAAGCTGTATCCGTATCAGTGAAGATGATCCCTAGTTTATCAAATTGTTCTTTCATTTTATGATAAACCATTTCCGATTCATATTGGGCAGCCGAACCCGCTAAGTATTTTCGCTCTGCTTGCGGTACACCAAGTCGCTCAAAAGTATCCTTAATATCTTGTGGTACATCCTTCCAATCACGATATTTCTTATCGGTCATTTTTTGATAATAAAGCATATTATCTAGATCAAGCCCTGAAAGATCAGGACCAAAATCTGGTATTGGCATTTTTTCATAAATATGAAAAGCTTTTAAACGATAATCTAGCATCCATTTAGGTTCATGTTTTTCTGCTGAAATTTGTCGAACTACTTCTTCTGTTAAGCCACGACCAGTTGAAAATTTCGGTTCTACATTATCGTGAAAGCCGAACTGATAATCTTCGTCTTTAACTATATCCTCTGCTTTAGTCATTTTCTTCTTCCTTTTCTTTACCAAGTAATGCTCGATCTAGTCCCCACCATGCTAAAGTAGCACATTTGATTCGGGCCGGAAATTGCATAATATTTACTAATACTTGAGCATCTCCTAATTGTTCTAATTTTAAAGTGTCGCTTTTCTTGTCGGCTGCTAAGTTTGAAAATAGGTGTGAAAGCTCAATTGCCTCTTTGATACTTTTTCCTTTTACCAAGTCTGTCATCATACTAGCAGACGCTTTACTGATTGTGCACCCTTCGCCGTTAAAAGCAATTTTTTTAATTTTATTATTTTCAATCAAAATTGTCAGATGAATTTTATCACCGCAACTTGGATTATATACAGTAGTTTCATGACTAAAGTCAGTTAGTTGTCCATAATTTCGCGGCATTTGAGCATGATCTAAAATTACAGCTTTATATAAACTTCTTAATTTATCTAAACTCACTGAAAAACTCCTTTGCTTCATGGAGAGAACTTACTAATTTATCAATATCATCTTTAGTATTATAAATAGATAAACTAGCTCGAACAGTTGACTCCGTATTAAGGCTAGCCATTAGCGGCTGAGCACAATGATGGCCAGCACGAACTTCAATTCCGTTTAAATCTAGTGCAGTCGCTAAGTCATGGGGATGAATATTCTTTAAATTAAAAGATATTACTCCAATGCGACCATTACTTTTTTGTGGACCATAGATTGTTAATCCTGAAACATTTTTAAGCTTTTCTAAGGCATAACTTGTCAATTCCTGTTCATGTTTTTGAATAAGCTCAAAGTCTAGAGACTGCAGATAATCAATTGCTGCTCCAAGTCCAATGGCACCAGCAATATTTGGTGTACCAGCTTCAAATTTATATGGTACTTCTGCCCATGTTGCTCCTTCTCTAGTTACATTAGCAATCATTTCACCACCCAAACGATAAGGCTGCATTTTATCTAAGAGATCTTTTTTCCCATATAAAACACCAATTCCTGTCGGAGCAAACATTTTATGGCCAGAAAAAGCATAGAAATCTACATTTAATTCAGCTACATCAATTGGAAAATGTCCAACTGCTTGTGCACCATCAACTACAACAATTGCTCCTTTTTCATGAGCTAGATCAGTAAGCTCCTTAATTGGATTAATTGTGCCCAAAACATTGCTTACATGCGTCAAGGCAACAATTTTAGTTTTTGAATTGATCTTACTTTTTAAATTTTTAATATCAAGTAAGCCATCTGAATTTATTTCAATAAAATTTAACTTAGCCTGTTTTCTTTTAGCAAGTTGCTGCCAAGGCAAAAGATTACTATGATGTTCCATAATTGAGACTAGGATCTCATCCCCTGCCTGAATATTTTGTTCACCGAAGCTAGCTGCAACTAAATTTAAACTATCAGTACATCCAGAAGTAAAAATAACTTCTTTAGCATTATTTGCGCCAATAAAATTAGCCACCTTTTGACGGCTTGATTCATATTGATTAGTAGCTCTTAAGCCTAATGCATGGACTCCGCGATGGACATTTGCACGTTCTTTTTCATTAAAATCTCTAACTTTTTCTTCAACAAACTTCGGTATTTGGCTAGTTGCAGCATTATCTAGATAAACAAGAGTTTCATCATTAATCTTTTGATTAAAAATTGGAAAATCCTGCTTTATTTTTTCAGTGTTTAATTTGGCCATCGATCAGTTTTCTCTCTAGAATATCAATCATTTTTCTGCGAACATCTTTATTTGGAATTGCATCTAAAACCGCACCTAAAAAGCCACGTATAACTAATCTTTGTGCCAGATCGTAAGGAATTCCTCGACTCATTAAATAGTTCATTTGGACTTTATCAACTGGACCAACACTAGCAGCATGAGCTGCAATAACGTCATTTTCATCAATTAAAAGTAATGGATTAGCATCCCCATGAGCTTCATCCGACATCATTAGGACTCTATTTTGTTGATCAGCTTTTGAGCCATGTGCACCATGCACAATTTGACCAATTCCATTGAAGATCAACCTGGAATTTTCTAGTAAGACCCCACGTTGATTAATTAATCCAGTTGAGTGCGGACCACGATTAGTTACGCGGTTATTTATGCCCACTCTTTGATCTCCTGTGGTAACTGCGATGGCCTTAGAATCCGCAAAGCTTCCTTCCCCAACTAACTCAGAATCAAGATCTCCCAGTGTATTGCAATCGTTCATAAAAGCAATTGCCCATTCAACATGGGCGTCTTTTTCAATTTTTGCTCGACGATTAAAGTAAAGCGTTGTGTCTTGGCTAAGTTCATCAAGTGAAGAGAATTCAATATGACTCCCAGGACGTGCTATAAGCTCCACCATTAAACTGGCTGAACTTGCTTTTTTATCCTTATCTTGAATTTCTTCTAAAAATTTTACTTTACTATTATTATCGGCAACGATTAAAAGGTGAGAAATATAGGTATCTTGAGTTGGGCTTAAAGAAATTGTAATCGGTTCGGTTAAGATAGTATCTTTAGGAATATAGAGGAAAAGTCCAGAATTTAAGTAGGCATAATGATAGGCAGTTAATTTATCTTCATTATGTTTAATTACTGACCCTAAAGTTGACTGCACAAGTTCGGGATATTTTTTACTTGCTGTAAAAATATCGGTTAAAATGATGCCTTTCTTTTCTAAAAGCTTCTGCTCCTCTTTTAAAGAAAAGTCAGCTTGATTAGACCAGGGAAAATCTTCTTTTTTAATTAAAGGCCAATCGTGATAAGAAAATCGCTGCATTTTAGGATAATCCAGTTCTTCTAGTCTTTCAAAGGATTTAATTCTTAAATCAGTTAACCATGAGGACTCATTATTTTTATGAGAAAAATTAAGCAAATTTTCTTTAGTTAGCATAAGCACTCCTAATTCTCATCAACTAATTTAATATCTAAGCCAAGTTCGTCACGTAAACCTGCATATCCCTCTTGTTCAAGCTTCTCAGCTAAATCAGGACCTCCATCTTTTACAACTCGTCCATCCATCATGACATGTACAATATCTGGGACGATGTAATCAAGCAAACGTTGATAGTGCGTTATCATTAAAGCACCAAAATTATCTCCTCGCATTGCATTAACTCCACGCGATACTACTCGTAATGCATCAATATCAAGGCCAGAATCAATTTCATCTAAAATTCCAAAACTTGGTTTAATCATTAGCATCTGTAAAATTTCATTACGTTTCTTTTCTCCACCTGAAAATCCTTCATTAAGATATCGTTCAGTCATGGCCTCATTCATATCTAACAAATCAAGATTCTTATCCAATTCATTCAAGAAAGTCATCACTGATATTGGATCATCTTTTGGTCGACGAGCATTAATTGCAGCACGTAAAAATTCTGCATTAGTTACACCAGGTACCTCTGCTGGATACTGCATTGCTAGAAATAGCCCCTTACGAGCTCGCTCATCTACGGGCATTTCAACAATGCTTTCATTATTTAACAGAATATCTCCTTGAGTAACATGGTAGCGGGGATTTCCCATAATTGTTTCAGATAAAGTAGATTTTCCTGTTCCATTAGGCCCCATAATTGCGTGGATTTCACCAGTTTTCAGACTTAAATTCACGCCTTTAAGGATCTTTTTTCTACTCTTCTTATCCTTATCCTCAACTTCAACATGTAAATCTTTAATTTCTAACGTAGCCATGTAAATCCTCACCTTTTATCATTCTATATTTAGTGTTATCAGCTCTAGCTAACATACAACATATAGATAATATTAATCCTATTAAAGCTATAATTTTAGTCTTGACTTTTGATTAGAAGTTCTTAGCCCTATTCTAATAACAAGTAAACTTTATTTATTTATCAAAAAAGCTCTGCTGAAAATCAGCAGAGCTAAATATTTAATCTTCTTCTAAAACGGAAGCTACTTTTTTAGTTTTAACAAAATGAACAACTAATCCAACTACTAACCCAACTAAGGCTGGTACGAGCCATGACAGTCCCATATTAGCTAATGGCAAATGATTTCTAAGAGAAGCAACAGCTAAACCAAATGAGCTTTGACTTACAACGCTTGGAAAAGCAACTACCATGTCACCTAAAGCAGGAACAACTGTAAAGAGGATTACAAAGAAGTAAACAACTCCATCTGTTTTAAATAATGGTGAAAAAACAGATAATAAGATTAATACCATTGATAATGGGTATAAGAACATCAACATTGGAGTTGACCAAGCGATGATTGTGTCTAATCCAAAGTTAGCTGCTAAGAATGATGCTAAACAACTAAGTGCCAACCAAGCATGGTAGCTGACTTGTGGGAAGTGCTTATGAAAGTCTTGCGCAAAAGCTGCAACTAATCCAACAGCAGTAGTTAAACAAGTAATAGTTAATAAGAAAGCAAGTAAGACTTGACCAAATACACCACCATAAACATTAACAATTTGGTTAAATGCAACACCACCGTTATCTGAAACTTTAAAACGACCTAAGGACATTGCACCCATTAAGATTAACAATAAATAGATAAAGCCGATAGCCAGAACTGCTAACAAACCAGATTTAGCAACTACTTTAGAAACGCTCTTAGCATCTTTTTGTCCCATACCACGAACAGCAGTAACAACTGTAATACCAAAGGCTAAACCTGCTAAAGCATCCATTGTGTTATAGCCTTCTAAGAATCCGTTAACTAATGCTCCATGCTTGTAAGCACTGGTGACAGCTGCAGTTTGTGGGTTACCCAAAGGACGAGCAAAGGCAACAACGAATACTAAAAATAATAGCGATAAAAATAGTGGGTTTAATACTTTACCAACGTTAGACAAGATGTTGTTTTGGTGGTAAGAAAATGCAAAGGCTGCTAAAAAGAATAAAGCAGAAAAGACTAATAAAGCTGTTCCTTGCATATTCTTAGGAAGAAATGGTGCCATTCCAACCGTAAATGAAACAGTGGCTGTTCTTGGGGTACCAAATAAAGGTCCAATTGTAGCATGGATTAACACCATAAATACAACTGCAAATCCTGCACCTAAAGGCTTTCCAATGTCATAAACCCCATCAGCGTGGGTAATTGCAACTGCTAACACTGATAATAAAGGCAGTAATACACCAGTGATTAAAAATCCAACAGCAGCTGTTCCCCAATTTGCTCCGGCAAGTTGGCCTAAATGTAATGGGAAAATTAGGTTACCAGCTCCAAAGAATAAACCAAATAGCAAGGAAGCAACTACTAGGTAATCCTTCCATGTTAATTTACGCGATGTATATTCTGTCATCATATTCTTTCCCTCCAGAAAATAAATATCTGAATACAAAAAAGTCCCTCAACCAAATTACTTTGATTGAGGGACGCTTCAGCGTGGTACCACCCTTTATTTATATTGCTATCACTAACAATACCTTTCACGTACGGCCAATTACTTGGCGATACGTTGGCACTATAATGGGTGCTCCCACTTCTTCTTACTCAAGATTAAGAATTAGAACTCGAAAGTGATTTTCATTTAATCTTAGAATTTATCTCCTCACACCTAACGAGACTCGCTATAAATTAAGACTAAACTACTCTTCTTTCTCTTTGTTTTCAGATTAATTAAATTTGTTAATAATTATTTTAATATAAGCATCATAAATGTCAACAATTTTTTATATTTTTTCTTGTTAAAAAATTAATTTTATTATCTAACTGTATTATCCCCTGATAAAGTACTCAAAATAAGACGAGATTTATCATTTTCGTTCCCTATTTGTGTAGCTGTACCGCGTTTTCCAAAAAGTGAATTATCTCCACTTAAAGTAGAGAGTTGATACTGCGCTACTTTAGTATTTTCAACCAAAGTATCACCAGAAGTAGTTGAAACCCTAAGTTCATCGCCTACTTCACTATTCTTCATCTTAAAATCTCCGCTTACTAACTCAGCTTTTCCCTGATTTACTACTACATCCGTACAATCAATATCCCCTGATGTAGTAGTTAATTTAGCATCTTCAACTTCTACCTTCTTCAAATCTAGATCTCCACTTACTGCAAACCCCATTAAAGCTTCTAATTTTAAGTTTTCTAAACTTGAATCTCCACTTATCGAGCTCGCATTTAACATGTGTAATTTATGATCTTCTGGAACAGTAATTACTAACTCTGCTCTGTCTTTATCTGTAACTATGTTTATTTCAATAATCCCTTTTTTCCAAAACTTACCTGGTTTACACTCTACTCTAGGTTCTTTAATTTCAAGCAAGTTTTCATTAAGGACTAGACTTGGCTTCTTATCGACTGGTCCCCGATAGTGAACTTCAAAATGATCTCCTGCTTTAATTTTTAGGTCTAGATCAATTAAATCGAGTTTCAAATTAGTAAAACTATCATTACTTAAGATTTCATTAACATATTCATTCTTCGTTTTCCCACTTGTATTGAAAAGCATTTTAGCCACCTCGTTTTATTATTCATTCATTATTCTTATTTGATTTTAATTTTACTATCATACAAATATTTTTCAATAACTTCTTACTAAGTGGCTAAAATTGATAACTAAGATGCAAAAAAGACAACCTAAACATAAAGTTTAAGTTGTCTTTTAAGATTCTACTTATCATTAACAATGATCAACGACTTAATTGCATCACGATTACTCATTGCTTCATACGCATCTTGAATATGATCTAAATCAAAACTCTTAGTAAATACCGTACCTGGATTAATTTTGCCATCAAGAACTGCTTGTAATAAAACTTCTTTATCAGGTTTAGTTACAGCAGCAATACCACCACGCAAACCTACATTCTTCCAGAATAATTGGTTTGACTTAGGTTCTGCATGTGGTACACCCACTCTACCAATCGTTTCCTTAACTTACACAGATAGTCTAAATTAAAAAAGTACTACATACAATTGCTAAAAAAACATGCTACTATTCATTTCACGTATGACACACTCGCAAGCAAAAGTGTCTGGGAAAAAACTAACTTTCAGATACCAAAAGACGATCAATCCAACTCTTA